>JANMUE010000430.1:0-30120 GCA_031391205.1 Lysobacterales bacterium
GCGTGCCCGACTCCGCCGTCTCCAGAAAGGCCCGCAGTTGGTTCCAGTCGACTCTATCCATACGTGAATGCATAAGTTGCCTGCAGATTATCGCAATTCTCATTTGCAACGCGCATGGATAGCATCAGGGCCGCTGTCGAAATTCACTTACCTCCACACCACAGGCCGACCCGTCGATGCCCTCACATGCCACCTCCAGTAGCAATCACTCCTCCGTCGCATGCCCACGGGCTCCAACATTCCTGCTGATCATTCCGTGATCGATTCCTGATCCTTTGCTGAGGCAACTTTTTCCGTTGCGCCGGAGACTTGGCTTCACACAGCAAGCCCCTCCTTTAAGGTCAACGGATTCTAGAACCAGACGAGAAACGCGCCCCTGGACGGTGCAATGCCAGCCGGTTATTGCGCCCTGCTCCCTCCTGATCATCGTCGCCGACCCTACCCGTTCCGGAGTTTCCATTTCATGTTCGAACCCGCACAGGGCGCTAACGTCCGCTACGCCGAGCCACGCATGTCGCGTTGGCTACCGCGTGACCGCGGTATGGCCACTTACCTGGTCGGCAGCCTGCTGGCTGTTGCAAGCTCCACCCTGCCGGCGGTCGACTGGCAGGTCGACACCGTGACCGATACGGTAGACGCAGTGCCTGGCGACGGCGTTTGCCGCGACGCTGCGAAGCATCAATGCAGCCTGCGTGCTGCATTGATAGAGGCGAACGCCTTGCCCGGTACCGATCGGATTTTACTGCCCGCAGGTATCTTTCAATTCACCCGCCCGGGATTAGACGACGATGCTTCGGCGTCCGGCGATCTTGATATCCACGAGGGCGTAGACATCGTCGGTGCCGGCAGTGCCCTGAGCATCATTGATGGTATGGCTCTGGATCGCATGGTTGAGATTCACGCCGATGACAGCGGCAGCGTGCGCATCGAAGGCCTGACACTGCGCAACGGACGCGATGATCGACCACTAGCCGCCGCCGAAAGTCGCGGCATCGGTCTGGAGGTTCACGCCGGCGTGCAGTTGTTCCTGTTCGACGTGGTGATTCGCGACCAGCACTCGCGTTCACTCGGCAGTGTCCTAGGCATCCGCAATCATGGCTGCATCATCGGCAAAGCGCTGCGCGTACTCGATAACCGCGACCCAGCCTCCCCGGATGGCATCGCACCGACAAACCGCGTGGGCGGGATTCACACATCCGGACAGTTCTCATGTTTCGATATTGAGGACTTTGAGTTTTCCGGTAATGACGGCCGAGTGACCGGCGCCCTGCTAGTGACCGACGGTGGCACAGTCTCCCTGCATCGCGGGCTGATCGCCGGCAATCGTTCGCCGCAGGTGTCAGCAGTCAATCTGGTTGGCGCCACAACGGCACTGCTTGAGAACGTCACGCTCAGCGAAAACCGTGGCGATACCGCTGCGCTCTTGAGTTCGGCAGCTACATGGGTGCCAGTGCAGCTGATTCACTGCACTGTCACGCGCAATATCGGCCTGACCGGAGAGCCGCTGTTTGGCGGCGTCGCGATCGCAGAAGGCACCGCAGGCGCAACAAAAATAGCGCTGACCAACACGATCCTCGCGGGCAACGGCCCGGGTCGTCTCGGCGATGACTGTAACGCTGTCGCCTCCGAGCTGGGTGGCAATATCATCGGCAACCGCCGGTGCCAGCTGGTCAACGCGCGCGCTGACGATCAAGTCGGTGTCGACCCTGGCCTTGGTCCACTGGTGCACCTGGGTGGATTCGCTCGGGCGCACACCATCGGCGCTGCCGCCACCGATCACGCCGCTGACGCGGGATGCTCGCGCGAGGATCAGCTGCAGATTCTGCGGCCAATCGATGGTGATGGTGATGGCAGCAAGCGCTGCGATATCGGCGCGATCGAGATGCCGGCAAAACCGAGGGCGCTGCAATGATGCGTGATGGCGCGGGGGGTTCATGCCGCCCATTGCAATCCGAGGGTAACAACGCCGTAGCGCATTCCTTTGAGGCGGAGCCACGGCGATCGATCCCGGCTCGAATGCGGTCTGCCCCAGTCACGATCAAGGACTGCAGAAAAAACGGCAATACGGCGATCTTGACGGGATCGCGCAGTGTTCGCCGGACTCAGTCTTTGCGGGTGGCTTCGAATGAGTAACCGTTCGCCACGCTTGGCCGTGCCATCTGGAGAAAGTCAGGTGTCGAGGCAGTCGCCCGAGCAAGCGGTAACACCAGCGGGCTTGCCCTGGATGTGGGTGTTCTTTGTATTGTCCGGCCTCAGCGGACTGATCTATCAATCCGTATGGAGCCAGTATCTCGCTTTGCTGCTCGGCAGTGCCGCATACGCACAGTCATTGGTGCTGATCATATTCATGGGCGGCATGGCGTTAGGCGCGTGGCTTAGTTCATATTTCGTCGCGCGCATCATCAACCTTCTTCGCATGTACGGCATCATCGAGGGCGCGATCGGCTTCATCGGTATCGGCTTTCACGCCTTGTTTCTCGCCGTGAGCGGCTGGCTGTACGACAGCTGGTTGCCGGGCTTGTCGTCGCCTGATGGCATCACGCTATCCCGTTGGCTGGTGGCAGCTGCGTTGATCCTGCCGCAAACCCTGCTGCTGGGAATGACCTTCCCGATCATGAGCGCCGGGCTGATGCGTTGGCTGCCCAATCGCGCCGGTGTCGTATTGGGCGGGTTGTATTTTTTCAACTCGATCGGCGCCGCGTTCGGAGCGCTGTTTGCTACATTTTTCCTGGTGCCACTCGGTGGCTTGCCGGGCGCCATGGCGTGCGCCGGCGCCATCAACCTGCTTATTCTCGCCGGCGTCCTGTTGAGCAAGGTGCCCGCGCGCAGCCGTCGCGATGCCGAAGCAAGTGCCATCGACAAGGGCTGCAACGAGCGTACGTTGACATCGAATACACGTGGCTTCTATCGCTTCATGCTGATCGCCGCCGGATTGACCGGGCTTTCCTCATTCATGTATGAAATCGGCTGGGTGCGCATGCTTTCGCTGGCGCTCGGTTCGAGTTTGCATGCGTTCGAATTGATGCTGGCCTCATTTATCGGCGGACTCGCATTGGGCGGTCTGTATGTCCGCAATCGCCTGGATCGCGTCGTCGATCCGGTGCGATATGTCGGTTACGTCCAGGTGCTCATGGGCATCGCGGCGCTGGCGACGCTGCCGCTTTACGATCATGCATTCGTCGCGGTAAGCGGCATGATGCATACGCTGGCACCGACTGCGAGCGGCTACTTCTTCTACAACGTTGCTACCGCAGCCATCTCCATCGTCATCATGCTGCCGGCTGCGTTCTTCGCTGGCATGACGTTGCCGGTGCTGACCTTTGCGCTGCTGCGTCGTGGCATCGGCGAGCGCGCTGTCGGACAGACCTACGCGGCCAACACCTTCGGCGCCATTCTCGGCGTGCTGCTGATGATGCACTTTGCGATGCCTGTGCTCGGCTTGAAATTTAGCATGGTGCTGGCGGCCTGCATCGATCTCGTGCTCGGCTTGGTGCTGCTGCGCAGTGCCTCTTCGCCGAGATTGCCGTTCAACCGCATTGCGGTAACCGCCGCCATTGCCGCCGTAGCGATCTTGGTCACTGTCACACTGGCTCAATTCGACCCGCGACGATTGCATTCGGGGGTATACCGCACATCGCAGGCGCAACTCGATTCAAAGCGACAAATATTGTTCAGTCGTGACGGAAAGACTGCATCGATTGCTTTGCATGGCGATCCGAATAAATCGCTGACAATTGCCACCAACGGCAAGCCGGATGCTTCACTGACCATGGCACACGGCACTCCACCCAGCGCCGACGAACCGACAATGATCCTCGCCGCCTTGCTCGGTCTCGCCTATCACCCCGATGCGCAGTTGGTCGCCAATATCGGCTTCGGCTCAGGATTGACCACACACACATTTGCGCAGAGCACGATCCCCCGCAGCATCACCACGGTGGAAATCGAGCCAGAAATGGTCACTGCAGCGCGCGGGTTTGGCGCACGCGTGAGTGGTGCCTATACCGATCCCCGCTCAAAAATCATCATCGATGATGCGCGTGCCTACTTCTCCGGACACGCCAGCCGCTATGACGTGATTGTTTCGGAACCGTCCAACCCCTGGGTCAGCGGCGTGGCCAAGCTGTTTTCGGCGGAGTTCTATGCATTCTCCAAACGCCATCTCAATCGCGGCGGACTGCTGGTGCAATGGGTGCAGTCCTACGAAATCGCCGATGCCACCCTGCTCTCATTACTGCGCGCGCTGGATCAGGAGTTCGCCGATTACGCGCTCTTTATGAGCAACGGCACCGACATCTTGATTGTCGCTTCACCCGATTCGGCGTTGCCCGAACCGAGCGCGCGCTTTCTAGACGATGCGCGATTGCGAGAAATCGCTCTAACCGCAGGTATCCGCACGCTCAGCGATTTGCTTGAACGCAAACTTGCCGACAAGCACATCGTCGGTGCACTGCTGCGTGTCGACGGCGGTCCGACTAACTCCGACTTTCGTCCGGTGTTGGCACATCACGCACCGCGCGATCGTTTCATGCGCTCGCAGGCCAATCTGATTCTCGAACTTTTTGATTCGCCATTCGGACTCTACTCGCGATTGCAGCACTACCCAGCCAACGATCCACACGCTTGGCGCCTGCCGGAAATCGGCGTGCCGCAGGTGACACGTCGACGCCAAGCTGAAGAAATTGCGGCAGTATTACTTGGGCAAGTCACGTCCGGAGCGCGCGGCGACGCCGACCAGGATCAGTTGTCTCGCGGTCTAGCCGCGCGCGTGCATGAGCTGGGCCAAAAATGTTTTTTTGATACGAGCACCGTTGCAGCGACCGGAGTTTTGATTCGCGCATTTCAGGCCACTGCTCCCTATCTCGATTCCAGGCGACTGCGCAAAGTCTGGATCGACCGGCCTTGGCTTCGTTGCGCACAGCCGACGACCGCAGCCATTACGACCACGCTGGAAGTGTTCACTGCAATGCTCGAAGGCGACGGAAATCGTCTGAAAACTGCAAGTTGGGCGATGCTTGAGACGATGCGAAATGAGGTGCCTCCAGAGCTGGCACCCTACTTCGCACACACCGCGTTGTATGCAGGCGCGCTGCTGGCGGATGCAACGAGCATGGAGCAGGTGCTGGCACTTGCCGATAATCACTTGAACATGACCGCACTTGGGCGCCTGCAACTTAGGCTTTCAGCCGCAGTATTGAATCTCGACACCATGGCATTGGTGGAGCCCGGTCTCGATGCCCGAGATCGGATAGGGACCCGATGAACAATTTGCTGCTCGCCACAGGCATTCGTTCGCCAAATTGAAACACTATCAGCTACCTGGCCCTCAACCTAGCTGGCTGTCGCGCCTCTCATCTCCCTGATCGTATTTTTACCACAAACGTTTCCCACGCTTTGTCTACAACTATAAGCATAGAACAACAGATTTATACATTTTACTTTTTGAATGCACTGTTCTTAAGGTATCCACGCGCGCCCCACAAATACTAGCGAACTTCACATTGACATTTTTCTAAACTGTCACGTTAGCGAAAACTTCGAGTGTCATTCTATTGACAACATTAGACATCTGCGAATAGGCAACGATACTGACTCGGTGAACAGATTACTTACAAAAGAATCTTTAACACCCGTAGATTTCATAATTTTAACTCGGTAATCGTCATCCAGGTTTTGTGATAGTGCGATTTTTTATAACATTTGTCGCTCGTACAATAATGTATTAGAACTTTACTTATGCAACTCGATCGTGAGCGAGATTGCATTACTAATGGGAAACCCAGCATTAAAACATGCAGATGTGTCATTGGCCGTTTTTTTTACACATCGGGTAACTCTGTGCTGTAGTACTTCAGGCGTTTTTATTAACCAACTGTGTAGGAGTAATTGCATGAACAATATCAATCAATTCACTGGTTATCGTCGCGTTCGCGGTCAGGGAATGACTGAGTACATCATCATCGTTGCATTGATCGCCATTGCCGCAATCGCGGTGGTCAGCCTGTTCGGCGGCACAGTGCGCAGTCAGGTGGCCGGTATGGCCCAGGAAATGTCCGGCACCGCAGCCACTGCGCAAATTCAAAATGCAAAAACAGCTGCACAAACAGCAGCTAATGTTGCCAACGACACCGCTTCCAAGACCACTTTGGGTAACTACGACGCTGCCGGCAGCAAAGTTCTTCGGTAATTTCAGCGCTTGAACCAGTGCAGCATCGCTCCGTGAGCGAGCGGTGCTGCCTGGAACTGCGGCGGACTTTTTTATGCTCGCACGCGGCGGTCACTACTGATCAAATGAGGTGCTCGTGAATAATATTCCAGCCGGACGACTCACTACTTCAATTCGTTACCAGCGCGGGCACGTAACGCTGCTCACCGCGATCTTGTTCGCGGTCATTGGGTTGACGACAATGGGAATGTTCAACGTCGGCCAACAAAGCACCAACAAGGTGCGCGTGCAAACCGTTTCGGACGCGGCGGCGCATAGCGTTGCCATGGTTGTAGCGCGTGACCTGAATTTCAAGGCATATACCAACCGCGCGATGGTCGCCAATCAAATTGCCATCGCTCAGATCGTGGGCTTGGCATCGTGGTCGCTGATGCTCGATAACGCGGCGACCAATTTCAGCTATATCACCACTGCATTTGGCTGGATACCCGGCGTGGCGGCGCTGGGCAACGCAATTGCGCGTGCGGCGTCCTCGATTGAAAGTGCCATCAGCCAGGCAGCGCCGCGCATTGTGATGGTACTGGAGCGAGTGCTTGATGCGTTGTCAATTGCCCAGGAGACTTTCCATTTAGCTACTGTCGACATGGCGCGCGAGACTTTCGATGACGTGGTGTCGCAGTCGGACAGCGAAATCGATACCGCTGCTCTTTCAACCAACGGCGTGCTGTGGAGGTCGTTTCGCAACACTTGGAATGGACAACAGGGTCGGTATCGCGCCCAGCGGCGTGGCGACAACTCGCGTCCTGCGCGCGAAAACCGCGCGCGCCTGGAAGAGTTTCGAGGCGTGACCGAGCGCAGCGCGGATCGATTTGTCGATGAGCGCAGCTACAACTGGTTGCCACAAGTGGGTTTCATTCCGCTTCAGGCCCGCATGCGCAAGTACGGGGGTTCCGATCTGGTACCTGGCGTCGCCAACAATATGGAAAACTTCAATTGGACCGCGATGGACTCGGTGGGTTTCGAAGCGCGAACATATGACGCCGATAGTTTTCGCTGGAATTCCTGGAGGGAAGTATTTCCGTTTGGCTGGGGCGCCGGGCATGCACTACTCGGCAGCAACCGGAATTTCGATTACGCGGCAAGGGTGCCCAACCGCAACGCGCGTTGGGGCAACGGCACCTGGAAACTCAGCACGACAACATCGTTTGGCGCCCAGCGCTACGGCAGCAATAACCTTTCCAGGAGCGATGGCCTGCGGCCGTTCTACGATCTGCAGCAGCGCGGATTCGTCGGCGACGACCAATTGAACATACAGGTGTTGCTGCTCAAACGCGCCAACAACGTGCGTACCTATAACCGCTTGCTGACCGAAAACGGAGGTCAAGTGCAGCCGCGCTTCGATGTCGAGGAACGTGGTGGCATGGCGGGCAACACCATGGCCACTTTGGCCAAGGCCGGCATCTACTTCTCCAGAGAGCATGCGCGTCGCCGCGATGGTCAGCGCGAATACAGCAATCTCTACAACCCCTATTGGCAGGTGCATTTACTGCCAAGCACGTACGACGAGCGGCTTTTGGCTGCGGGATTTGCCCAGGTGAGGATGTGATGATGAACCGACAGCCAAAGCAGCAACGTGGGGCCGCGCTGGTCGAACTCGTAGTCGTGGTCAGCGGATTGTTGGGTTCGCTGCTTCTGCTCACCAGCCTGCTCGGAAAGCAGATCGATGCCAAGCACGACTACGAACAAGCATTGCGCTACGCCGCCTGGGAGCGTACCGTCTGGATGGAACGTCGCAACGGCGCCGTACCCAATGGACCTGTCAAGTCCAATGCCGAAATCGGCAATGAAGTGCAGGCACGCATCTTTGCCGATCGCGCCGTGCTTCTGCGCTCGGATCATCGTTCCGGCGTACGTCAGGAGTTGATCGACCCGATGCTGTCGATGCCGATTGCTGTGCGCCTGGATGCCCGCAATGATGCCGCCCTCCCATGGCTGGCCAATCGCAGCACCAACGACACGCGACCAAGCTTCGCGGGGCGCCTGGAGCAAAATTCGAGACTTTCTGGCGCCGCCGCACAGGGTGTGAACACCATGATTCGCGGTCTGGAAGCAGTATCGGATTTCGACGTGCAAAATAATGGCCTTTACCGAACCCAGCTTGAGGTCGATCTCGCTGATACGCGCCACTACGTCGAGTTCTTGACAAACATCAACAACGGCCGCCCGATGGATTTGCGTGTCGATCGCGCGCGCGATGGCAGAACGCGCAATCTCACCCTGCTCGCAGATGGCTGGAATGTCGGCGGACCCAGTCATGCAGCTGCGCAGGCTGGCTCGCTGGTTCCCACAGAATTTCTGGACAACGGCGCGTTTGATACCGTTCTGCAGGTGGTTGGATGGTTCCCGCTGGCGCGCGAACTGGGCCCCAGCTACCTCGATCTGGGCCACGTTGACCCCGAGCAGGTACCTGCTCAACGACTGGGGCGCTACCGATGAGCGCGCATCGCATGATGATGGGTATGTGTCTTTTCGCGGCGGCATTCGTCGCATCGGCTAAAACGGAGTTCCCGGCGCCAAAAGATGCAAAGGTCGATATCGTCAGCGAAGACATGGTGCTCAACGGCATCACGATGTCTGCCTGGGAGTTGCGCAGCCAACGCCAACCCGAAAACGTACTCGCCTTCTACCGCGACTTTTGGGCACAGGGAACCAATGGCCAGCCAGGCTTCACCGAGCAGACGCTCGGTGAATGGCGCGTCGTCACTCATGTCGACCAAAAGAAAGGCCTCGTGTATACCGTGCAGGCGCGGCCGACGATCGGCGGAACGCTAGCGCTGCTTGGCGTCAGCAATCTATTGCGCAGCCGGGCAACGCCACGCACCGACCTGGGATCGGACATTCCAAAAATTGCTGGCAGCCAGGTGCAAAACGATTTGGTTGCTCAGGATTTGGGCGTTTTTAGCCGCACCATCTTGCTGAGCAATACGCACTCGGTGCAGCAAAACCTCGACTTCTATATCGACCACTTCAAACGCAAGGGCTGGAAGATTGAGCATGGCATAGCGATCGGTCAGAAAGGTGGCGGCGCGTTGACCGTTGTAGACGGAGGTTCGCGGTGGAGCTTTACCTTTTCCAGCCAATCCGGCGCAACGCAAATGGTCGCAGTATTGGAGGAACGATGAGCCCTAAAAGACAACGCGGCTTTTCCACCGCCGAATACACCATCGTTGCGCTCGCAATCGTAGCCGCTCTGCTGCTGCCCTTTATCGACGGCCAGTCGATCGTTGGAATGCTGGTCGCCGCAGTGAAGCAGATGTTCGCAAACTTCAGCTTTGGTATCAGTCTCTCGCGATTTCCTCTTCCGCCGGGCTGAACACAGCGGGTTACTTCGCATATTGACGCCAAGCCCTGGGGCAGCCCTCAGCGGCGGGCGAAATACGCGTGCGGTGTTGTTGATAAACGGTTGCACTGGGGCTTCCGGAATTACAGGGCTACATCATGGCTATTGTCGAAAAAGTAAGGTCAGGGGCACGCAGTTGGGGACTTCTCGGGGGCGCGGTCGTTCTGGGTTTGCTCGCGTTCTTCGTCAGTACCTGGTATCTGCAACGGCGCAGCCGCGCGATCGAAGACGAATTGTTCGCGATGATGGGCGAGAAGCGGCAGGTGGTGGTAGCGACCATGCCACTTGCGCCAGGAGCTGTGATCGGACCAGAGAATATGGCAATCGCGGAGATCGCGATCGCGAACCTTTCGGAGCAAGCGGCGGGTCCTGAGGCATTTGCCGACTTTGAGGGGAAGGTGTTGACAACGCCGATGTCTCCGGGCGAGCCGTTGTTGAGTCATTTCGTCGCCGGCACCAGCGCCGAACGCTTCTCCGACCTGCTGCTCGAAGGCGAGCGCGCAGTCACCATCTCAGTCGATCAGATCATGTCCAGCGACGGCATGTTGATTTACGGCGACCGCGTCGACCTCATGCTGTTGATAGACGAAGACAGTCAAGGCGCTGGCGAACAGAAACCCGATACGTTGTTACCGCTGTTGCAGAACGTGCGTGTGCTCTCGGTGGGCAAGCGCGCATTGGTCACGCGCGACGCCGACCTGTCCAACGACGCGCAGAACCCCGATGTCGACGAGACCTATAGCACGCTGACAGTCGGCGTGTCGGCCGACGCCGCCGCGCGCCTGCTGCTCGCCCGCGATCTGGGCAGTATCACCGTAATGCTGCGCAATCGCACCGACAAGTCGCCGTTCGATAGCCAGTTGCTCGCTCGCGACAGTTTGTTCAGCAGCAACCCCGACGCAGACACTTTTGAATACTACGCCGGCAGTCAGGTCGACAATGGCAAGCTCAAACTCTCGGTTCAGTCCGTCGATGGGAAAGCCGCAGCGCATAGCGCTGGAGCCTCCGGTGCGACCGCTGTGGAACCTGCGGCGAAGCCGGCGGAAGTCATTCCACTGAAGTCAGATACCAGCGCTCCATAGCCAGGTTCGGCAAGAATTCAATTGAAAGATAAGGGGTATGTGGTGTTTGAGCGCTTTCTTCCAGTGACTGTCAGCTTGCTGATTGCAATCATCTTGATTACTTGCATTCCGACAGCGGCTGCACAGCCGATGACGCTGGATATGCACGCGGGTGCCGTTCGAATTTTGGATGTGGGCGAGATAGAACGTGTAGCGGTTGGCAACGATGCGCTGATTGGCACTTCGTTGCTTAGTGGTGGTCGCCTGCTGTTGATTGGGCGCACTCCAGGCTCAACCGATGTGCGCGTCTGGTTGAAAAACGGCAGCGAGCAACAATGGACGGTAAATGTCGGCGACCGCGATATGGGCGTCGTGGTAGCAACCCTGTCGTCGCTGCTGGAAGAATATCCAGGGCTGCGGGTAAAGTCGGTGGGCGGCATCGTTCTCATCGAAGGCGAAGTGCCGGCGAGCAGCATCGATCCGATTAAGATGTTGGCGCAGCAAATTCCCGGCGTAGTGCCGATGATAAGGGCACGCATGACCTCGGCTGATGAGTTGCTGAAAACTTTTCCGCGCGTTCGCGCCCGAGTCGAGAATGGAATTACCATACTCGAAGGTGAAGTGCTGGAATCTGAGCACGCGCTTTTCTCGGCAGCCGTCGCGACCTTCCCGGAAACGCTGTCGTTGGTTCGCAAGACCGCTGTTGCCCCGGCGCCGATGGTGCGCATTTCATTGCGCCTGCTTGAGATCAATCGCGAACATTCGCGCCGTATTGGCATCAACTGGGACGATGCCATTGCCGGCCCTTCGGTGGGCAGCACCGGCGCCTCATTCGCCAATACGCGCTTTCGTGTAGTTCCGCCCGGCACCGGCTCGCTGGTTCAAAACATTGGCGTCAATGATGCACGCTGGTTTGCCTACGCCGGCTGGACGACACAGATTTTCTCGGCGCTGGAAATGCTCGAACAGGAAAACCACGCCACCATCCTCGCCGAGCCCAACCTCACCACACGCAGCGGTATGCCAGCCAACTTTCTCGCGGGTGGCGAATTTCCCTATGTCGTGATCGGGCAATTTGGTCAGCCTGGGGTCGAGTTCAAGGAATACGGTATCCGCCTGGATATCGAACCGACAGTGGATGAAAACGGCAACATACAGTCCAAGATCAATGTGGAAGTCAGTTCGATCGACCGCGCTAATGTGGTGAACAACGTGCCCGGCCTGCTCAAGCGCACCACGGAGTCGGTGATGACAGTGCAATCGGGGCAAACCATGATCCTTTCCGGCCTGGTGTCTGCCGACGACACCAACAACATGAATGGCGTTCCAGGGTTGTCGCGGGTGCCGGTGTTGGGTCACCTGTTCAAATCACGAAACTTTTTGACGCGCAAGACGGAGTTGGTCGTGATGGTCACCCCAACCGTCGTTGAAGCACCGCAGAATAGCGGGCCGCTCCTCGATGCCGAAACTGACCGGATGCGCAACTTGATCGACGACAAAATTCTCGAAGGCGCCATCGCGGAGTAGTTCATGTATCAGGTACAAGTAATGACCGCCAAAGGCACCGTGATCGCCAACGAAATAGTGTCAACCGAGTCTTACGACATCGGTAAGACCACCGGCAGCAACATCGTCCTGCACGGTTGGCAGGTCGCTCAACGGCATGCGCGCCTCAGCCTGGAGGGCAGCGACGTATTCGTCGAGGACCTCGGTAGTTCTTCCGGCACGATGGTCAACGGCCAGAAAGTGCAGCGATTCGGCCCGCTTGGTAATGCCGACGTTATCGAAATCCATGGCTATCAGATTCGTATCAAGCCACCCACCAACCGCTCGTTGGGCAGCACTGGCGCTGGCGATTCGATGATGCCGTCGGTGAAAGCGCCACCGCACGATACCGTTGCGCCCGCCGCCCTGCCCGTTCATCGCATGGAAATACCCGCAGTATCTGCAGTCGCCACCGCTACCGCGAAGAGCCCGGCGTCGAAACCGGAGCCCACTTCTGATCACGGCGCGGTGGATGCATTTGCGGATGTCGATGAAAATGCCGTGCGACTCAACACGCTCAGCCTCGACTGGTGCAAGCGGCTGCACAAAACCATGCTGATGCAGATGGACCTGCGTCGCGTCGCCGTCAACAAGATGAGTCACGACAAACTGCGCGAGATCACCGACGAGATGGTTGCGCAGATCATCGCGAATACCCCTGACTTCCCTGCCGAGCTGTCCCGAGAGGCGATCAAGAAGCGACTCGTCGATGAAGCCGTGGGACTGGGGCCATTGGAAGAGTTGATTGCCGACGACGACATCAGCGAAATCATGGTCAACGCCGCCGACGAAATCTATTTCGAGAAGAAAGGCCGGTTGCACAAATCAATAGTTACCTTCACCGATGATCAAGCGGTGATCGCAGCAATCGAGCGCATCGTTACCCCATTGGGCAGGCGCATCGATGAGAGTTCACCGATGGTTGACGCGCGTCTGCGCGATGGCTCGCGCGTCAACGCGATCATTCCGCCGCTGGCATTGAAAGGTCCGTGTATCACCATCCGAAAATTCATGAAGGAGCGCCTGACGCCGCAACGACTGATCGGATTCGGCTCGTTGAACGAGGCGATGGTGGTAATCCTGCAAACAGCGGTACTCGCCAAACGAAACGTGGTGATTTCTGGCGGCACCGGCTCTGGCAAAACCACGTTGCTGAATATGCTGTCGAGTTTTATACCGATGCACGAGCGCGTCGTGACGGTCGAGGATGCTGCTGAGTTGCAGCTGCCACAGCCCAACCTCGTCGGGCTGGAAGCGCGTCCGGCGAACCAGGAAGGACGCGGCGAGGTCAAGATTCGCGACCTGGTGCGCAATTGCCTGCGTATGCGACCTGATCGTATCGTCGTCGGCGAGTGCCGTGGTGGCGAAGCCCTGGACATGTTGCAGGCAATGAACACCGGCCACGATGGATCGCTCACCACCGCCCACGCCAATTCGCCGCGCGACTGCATTTCGCGCCTGGAGGTCATGGTGATGATGGCCGGGATGGATTTGCCGTCGATCGCCATTCGCGAACAGATTGCGTCTGCGGTCAACATGATCGTGCAACAAACGCGCTTTTCCTGCGGCCAGCGCAAGATCACGTCGATCAGCGAAGTCACCGGGGTTGAAGGTGGGCGCGTGCAACTCGCTGAAATTTTCCGATTCCAGCAAACCGGGTACGACGAGAATGGGCGCGTGCAAGGGCGCTTTGAACCAACCGGTCTCGTCCCCGAGTTCTACGAAAAAATGCGCTCTCGTGGCGAACACATTGATCTATCGATCTTCGAAAAGCCCGAATGAATACTCAGACCTTGCTGATTGGCCTGTTGTTCGCTGGCTGCGTGGTCATTATGGCCGTGATCGCACGCTCGCTATTTTCGCGCGCGGCAACTGACTACAGGACTCATTTCAAGGCCGAGGCCTCGGCTTCGCTCGGCGATCTCTTCCTCTTCGTTGATCCGGACAAATTGTTCCGCATCAACATGGTTATCGTGATGATGGTCGTTGCCATCACCTGGTTGGCTACAGGCCTATGGGTACCTGCCATCCTCGCCGCAATGTTCATGTTTTTCCTGCCGCGCGTGATTTACGCAGTGATGCATAAGCGGCGCATGGCGACCTTCGTCCTGCAATTGCCGGACGCGTTGCTGGCCATCGCTGGCGCAATGAAAGCGGGCTCAAGTCTGGTGCAGGCAATGGAAATCATGGTCGCCGAGACACGCGGCCCGATCAGCCAGGAGTTCGGGCTTTTCCAGCGCGAGATGCGTATCGGCGTAGGCTATGATGATGCGCTCGCCAGCCTCGTCAAGCGTGTGCCCGGCGAGGAGTTGCGCCTGGTGGTAGCAGGCATGCGCATTTCCCGTGAGATCGGCGGCAACCTCGCCGAGACGCTGGACCGCATCGCCGACACGTTGCGGCGAAAGAACGAGATGGAAGGCAAGATCAACGCGCTCACTTCACAGGGCAAGCTGCAGGGACTGGTAATGTCGGGATTGCCCATCTTCCTGGGCCTGATCCTCTATCAAATGGAGCCCGAACATATGGGCCGACTGTTCACCGAAATCTACGGATGGGCGGCCCTGTTTATCATCATCGTGATGGAATGCCTCGGCTATTTCTTCATTCGAAAAATCATAAGCATCGACGTCTAAGGCAGCCGCGTATGCAGATCATGATATTCGTCATTGCCGCCTTGATCGCTGCCACCATCGTCGCGTTGGTCGTATCGCTGCGAAATATCAAGCAAAGCATTCGGACCGACGACCGCAGTTATATGGATCCCTTGCCGGGTCCGCTGCGCATGATCTGGCCGATTGTGAACCTGCTGGTGCAGCTGATCGGCGACTTTTTGCCAGTTGAGCAGGTTGAACAGGTTCGCCTGCGCATGCGCAAAGCCGGTGTGGAGTATCTGATGACGCCGGTGCAATTCATTGCAACCCGCATCGTATCGGCTATCGTGTTTGTGTTTATGTCGACGTTCACCGGGCTGATGCTGGGTGCGGTTCAGCCGCTGTGGCTGATCATTGCCGCGCTGATGGGCTGGGTATTTCCGCTGCTCAAACTCAACGATCTGCGCAAGGCGCGCGAAAAGCTCATCGTGCGCGCACTGCCTACCTTCCTGGATTTCATCACCATGGCGGTAGAAGCCGGCATGAATCTTTCCGGCGCGATCGCGCAATCCGTGGAGAAGGGGCCGGAAGGCCCGCTCCGCTTAGAATTCCAGAAAGTGATGCGCGATATCAAGGCGGGAATGTCGCGCATGGACTCGATCCGCGCGATGGCAGAGCGGCTCAACATCCGTGAAATCACCTCTTTTTCTTCAGCGCTGGCGCAGGCCGAGCGCACAGGTGCCAGCCTTGGCCCGACACTACGCATCCAGGCTGATCAGCGTCGCGTCGAGAGATTCCAGCGCGCAGAAAAATTGGCGCTTGAAGCGCCGGTCAAACTGATATTTCCGCTGGTTGCGTTCATTTTCCCGACGACATTTTTGGTTCTCGCATTCCCGATCATCATGAAGTTTCTCTATGAAGTCTGAGTACGGTCTGGTTTTGCGCAGTGATGGCTCGGTGCTGGTTTCGCGGGTGCGTCGACCGCTGACCTTTGTTGCGCGCGCGCGCGGTTTGATCGCCACACCGCCACTCACAGCTGACGAGGGGCTTTGGCTTGATCGCTGCGACAGCATTCATATGTTCGGCATGCATTACGCCATCGACGTCGTCTTTCTGCGTGCGCGTCAAGTGCTGCGGCTGTGCGCCGACGTGCGGCCGATGCGAGCGCGTTGGTGCGCCAAAGCCGACACCGTGCTTGAGCTGAACTGCGGCGCGATCTCGCGCCTGGGTCTACGCGAATCAGAATCACTGCAATTCAGGAGTACTGCGTGCACATGAGGCGATCCACAAGAATGCGATTTCTGCTCACTGCGTGCCTAGCATTCAGCGTGACACTGAGCGGGTGCACTGGTAGTGCGGCGCGTACAGAAAAGCCGGACAACTCCAGTCGACCGCCGGAAAAATTCGGCGACGATGCGTCATCGGAAACCTCATCCGGCCTGTTCGATCTGCAGCGCCAGGCGGATGCCGCCTACGAGGAGGGGCGTTTGCTTGACGCCGAACAGCTGTATCGGCGCATGCTGAAGGAATCGCCTTCTTCCGGCTATGCCTGGATGCGCCTGGGCAATGTGCAGCTGCGCAACGATCAATTGGAAGCGGCAATTTACGCCTATCGTCAATGTCTGCGTTTTGAAACCGGCGAATCGCGCTGTTGGCAGAACCTCTCATTGACCTATGTGGAGATGGCCGTAGCGACGCTCAGTCAGGCCGAAGGCAAAACTTCCGATGAGCAGGCCAAGGAACGCATGGCGGCGTTCAAGCAGCGGTTGATCGAAAGCGTCAACGTCGAGTCCACTTCAGCGAGGTAGCTATGGGCATGGGATACAGTCTTCGGCGTCGGCAGAGCGGCGCATCGTTGGTCGAGTTGATCATCGTGATACCGGTATTTGCATTTTTGCTCGCTGGCGTCTTTGAGATCGCGTTGATGTACCGCACCAAGGCGCTGTTGAATGCGGCCACCTTCGAGGCGGCTCAGCAAGGCTCATTGAGCAATGCACTGATGCCGAGAATTCAGAGCGGTCTGGCCGAGGGCATGATGCCGTTGTACCTGCGTAGCCGAACGGTAGTGGGCATTGGCGAGGCCTATGGTCTGGCGCGCTTGCGAGTGGCCACCGCCGTTGGCGGCGTAAGCATCGTCAGCCCTTCACGAAACGTGTTCACCACCTTTCGCGAACGCCAGATGGTGCAAACCACGCGCGACAGCCGCGAACGGCTGCAGGACGTGATCCCGAATGACAATCTGATGTGGCGGAGCGCACAAGTACGCACCGTGATAGTGGACGGGCAACGTATTCCGATGAACATCCAGGACGCGAACATTCTTAAAGTCCGTACCTATTGGTGTCATCAGTTGCTGACACCGGTGCTCGATCGTGTGCTGTGGCAACTGGCATCGGGCATACCGCGCCTGCTGACGGGCCCTCCTCTCAATCGAGAAGAGCTTCGCTGCGCTGCGCTCTCAGCCGCGACTGGCGACTATTACCTTGCAGTGACGTCGAGCTCGGTAACGCGCATGCAGTCACCAGTGGTGTTGGACAGCCTGCCCTAGCAAGCAGCAAAGAACCACAAGCACATCGCGGCGAACTACGCCCTGCCTGAGACGAGTTCACCTTTGGGCACCAAACAGCGCGGTCACAGCGGCGCGCTCATCATCGGACAGCTCGAATTCGAATATCGCGAGGTCCTGGCGCATGTGCAGCTCCGAGCGAGTCCCGGTGAGCGGCACGATGCCTTCCTGGCTGAGTACGCGAAACAGGATCTGCGCGGGCGTCCGCTGATACTTTATGGCAAGCGCTTGCACGTCTGAGTGTGCGAGTACGTGCGGGTTGGCGGTGAGGGTCCAGAAACTCTGGTAGACCATGTCGTTGTCGCGGCAGAAGGCGCGGATCTCGCGGTCGTAGCCGGTTTCGGCATGGAAGCGGTTCTGCACTACGGAGGGTTTAATGCTGGCGCTGCGATGCAATCGTTCGAGCATCGCGGGCTCGTAGCAGTTGCTGATCCCGATCCGGCGCGCACCACCATGCTCCACGACGCGTTCCATCGCCCGCCACACTTCGGTCTGCTGCGCGGCATTGCGCAGCGGCGAATGCAGCACCAGCGCGTCGAGGTAATCGGTACGGAGGTTGCGCAGTGATACGGCGAAGGACTGCGCTACCTGGTCCGCAATACCTGCCTTGGGATCGTAGGGAATACGCGCAGGATCCTGCCCATCGAGCGTTGTGAACTTGGTCTGCAGATAGAGTTGCGTGCGCGTCAGCACCGACCCCAGGCAGGCTGCAATGCCCGCGCCGACGCCTGGCTCATCGTAGTGCTTGGGCTGGCAGGCCGTGTCGATGCCGCGGAATCCCAGACGCAGGGCCAGCTCTACCAGAGTGGCGGTTTCGTCTTTCTTCCATGCTGTGCCGTAGAGGATGGGCGGAACAGCGGAGAGCGGCGAGGAAATCCTGGTGTCGTCTGTGCTCATGGTCGTGTACCGCATTGGCGCGAATGCGTGTTCGCGCGCTAATGGTGGCATGAGTGACGTGCCAGCCAGATACCGGAATTTCCGCAACATCAACCGCGGCCAATCTGTCCTTTCATCGCTCAACGTTTGGCGCGGCCGGCGGGAATACAACGAGGCGGATTCCGCAACGCTGTCGAAAACCCGCTACGCGGGATCTGCCCTACTCGCTTCACCCGCCCGCGCCCGTGAACTATTGGCCATTCAGGCCATTGGATTGGGCAATCATGACCAACTTGCGCTTGGATGAATCGAAGATCACCTGAGACATTCGAACGACCATAGCAGGCGCCTGCTTTGAAGAAATTGCGTTTGCGAAAAGTTCACCGTGAGACGCCTTATCATCCACTGGATTGACAGACATCAGCTCACTGTAGTCATCCCTTTCATCGTCGAACGGATTGTCAAGTAACCAGCGACGGCCATCACAGTCACTTGCAACGATGAGATGTGGGTTATCATAAAAGTCACGGTATATGTCGATCCTTAGCCATTGGTCGAATGGGAAATTGATCATTGCACGCGCTCATGTTTTGGTGGGCACATCAAGGCGTCCTGCGCGAAATACCTAAGTTGGACAGCGCACAGCGCAACCACCCTCAAGCCTGTCAGATCCATTCCCAAAGAAACCACGCACTGCGCGATTCGCCGGGTGCCAATACCGAAGGTTCCAGGTTGAAGGCATCGGGCGGACCGCTCTGAGGCTCGACGCAGGTGCTGTCTGCGGGTTGGTCGTAGACCACCCAGTGCGTGCAATCGGAAGTCATTCGTAAAAGTTGCCCCGAACGCTTTGCCAAAACCGGTCGGTGGTTGATGAAGCAGTCGTCCCAGGGCGGCGGTGGCGGAAGGGCCAATGGTCGCGTGGCGATGCCTTCGGCATCACGCGGGTAGATGCTGGTTGGCAAGAACTCCAGATGTTCGGGTTTGCGCAGCCAGGGATGCCAGCCGATCACTGCGGGCATCGCGCGCGCGCCGGCGGTAACGTCCAATGACATGCGCACCCAATGCGAGCCTGCTTCGATGCGCTGATACGCGTGGCCGCCGAAGGGCCAGCGTTCGTCTTCTGGTAGCTGCAACGAGAGTTCCATGCAGCTGGCCGAATGCGCCTCGATACGCCAGGGCAGCGCGAAACCCAGGCCGTGAACAGCGTGGCGGCCAAGATTGCTCGGAAGCTGGTAACTGTGCCCCGCGAATTTGAATTGGCCGCGTCGGATACGACCTGCCCAAGGTAGCATCGGGTAACTGCCCCAGGCGATCATGGCGGCGTTCGTGGCGCTGTAACTGTGCAGCCAATCGACAGCATCATGCGTTATCTGCACGATACGCCCTCCCGCTTTCGGTGCGATTTCTATCGAGACGGCACCGCAGGCTATGCGTAGCGTTGCGCCCGGCGCAAACGGCTTCAGCGCGGCGTCGATCTCGTACCCATCTGCACCAGGCATGGGCGCTGAATCGATTGCTTCAGGCTTTCCCATAGGGATCGATGGCGAGAATGCGCCCCTCAGCGTCGTAGTGCAGTTCGGTCACTTTGACCGAGCGTAGATGCGAGACGCCGCCAGATAAAATCGCGTCGTGGTAAAACAGCCACCATCTGCCTCCAAATTCCACGATCGAGTGATGCGTGGTCCAGCCGACAACGGGCGTCAGGAACCGGCTCTGAAACGTAAATGGCCCATACGCGTTGTCGCCGATGGCATAGCAAAGCGAATGCGTGTTGCCAGTGGACCAGGACAGGTAATAATGGCCCTGATATTTGTGCATCCACGGGCCTTCGAAATAACGACGATCATGATCGCCAGCGCACAGTGGCTGCCCTTCCCCGTCCAGGATCACGATTTCGCGCGGTGCGTGCGCGAAGCTTTTCATGTCATTGCTGAGGCGTGCAATACGCGGTCCGAGTGCCGGTTCGTCATCGGCCGGTTCGACGTGCGCAACCGCGTCGTAACGATTGTCGCGATATCGTTGCAACTGACCGCCCCAGAGGCCACCGAAGTACATGTAGAAAGCGCCATCGTCATCGGCAAGCACGGCCGGATCGATGGAGTAGCTGCCTTCGATGGCTTCGGGCTCGGCGACGAACGGCCCTTCCGGTTTATCGCCGATTGCAACACCGATCTGAAAACGCCCATCAGCACGCTTGGCGGGAAAATATAAATAGTATTTGCCGTCCCGGTACGCTGCATCCGGCGCCCACATCTGTCGCTCGGCCCAAGGCACGTCGCGGACATGCAGCGCTAAACCACAGTCCTCTGCCCTGCCCTCCGGGGTATCCATGCGCAGGACGTGATAGTCCTCCATGCCGTAATGGTCGCCCAGATCATTGGTCGGCGTGCCGGCGTCGAAATCGTGCGAGGGATAGATGTAGATACGCCCTTCAAACACATGCGCCGACGGATCGGCGGTGTAGATATGGGTGATCAGCGGCTGAGAAATGGCCCTGGCTTGCAGCGCCTTCAGTTCGTCGATTTCGTTGGGCATGATGTGATCTCTATCAACCCACAGCGCCAGCAGCAGCGCGCCGTTGAGCAAGCTCTTGTTCGATGCGCGTTTCCATCGCCTTGTTGATTTCGTACAGCGCCAGCAGCGCCACGCACAACAGGAACGGGATCGAGCAGTACACGCTCACTGCCATACGTATGCCATCGACCGTCGCAGGCGACTGCGCACTGGCACCGGCTTCATAGCCATAGGTGGCGAGGATACCCGCGACCAGCGCACCGCCCACACTCAGCCCGATCTTCAGCCCGCACAACATCGCCGAGAAAATGATCGCGGTCGCGCGACGCTGGTTCTTCCATTCGGAATAGTCGGCGACATCGGCGATCATCGCCCACAGCAGCGGAATGGTGATGCCGTAGAAAAAACCGTGCAGTATCTGTGACAGGAACACCACACCGATGGCATCCGGCGGGTAGAAATAGAACCCGAGCACGAACAGCGTCGAGACGAACAGCGCAGAACCGAACACGTTGCGCTTGCCGAAGCGATCGGCAAGCCCGCGCGAGAATCCGATGCCGACGATCATGAAAATAATGCCGCCAGCATTGAACAGGCTGAACGCCGAGGCTGCTGCGTCCTCCGGCCACTGGAACCTGGCGAGACCAAGGCCTGACAAAGCAGAGTTCAAACCGCCGATGAATCGGTTGAAGCCGACGTTGTCGAGGAATTCCGCCATGTGAGAGGGGCTCAGATAATTCTGAAAGTAATAGATGTACATGCCGCCCTTGAGGGCCAGGGTGATGAATACCAGGATGGTCAGCATCAGCATCACGATCCACGGGCGGTTCTTCGCAAGATCGGCCAGATCCTGCATCACACCCGAACTCTGCTCCGACGCCGGTACAATGCGTTCGCGCGTAGTGAAGAACGTGATCAGGAAGAACAGTGTTCCGGTAATCGCGAACAAAAGCATCACGCTCTCGAAGCCGCGCACCTTGTCACCATCGCCGAGAATGAGTACCAGCGGCAGCAATAGAACCTGGATCATGAACTGCGCAATCATCACCGCAACGAAACGGTAGGCCGAGAGGCTGTTGCGCTGCGCCATGCTGCCGGTCAGTACACCGCTCAATGCCGAATACGGCAGATTGTTGGCGGCATACACCAGCACCAGCAGCGTGTACGTCGTATACGCGTAGATCACCTTGCCGCTGTCACTGAAGTCCGGCGTGCTGAAAGCGAGCAGCGCCAAGACGCCAAACGGAATCGACGTCCACAGGATCCAGGGACGAAATTTGCCCCAGCGAGTGCGCGTGCGGTCGGCCAGAATTCCGACCAGGGGCGTGAACACAAAGGCACCGAGCATTCCCACCGAGAAAATGAGGGTCGCCGCAGTTGCAGCTGGAATGCGATAGACGTCGGTATAGAAGAAAGCCAGATACGTAATCAGCGTCTGGAAGATCAGGTTGGCAGCCAGGTCGCCCAAGCTGTAGCCGACTTTTTCTGTGACCGACAGCGTTTCCAGGGTACGGCTCATCCGTGATGCTCCAAGTGGCAAAAATGCGTTACCGCACCGGTGCGGTCCGCAGGACGCGGAAACGCAGGAGAAATATTAGTCCGAATTGAAACGTTGTGCGCAGCCGCGTCGGCAGGTTGTCGCCCCACGCACTGTGGATTGATCGCTTTGGCGGGCGAAGAGCGCACAGCGGCGCCGCGGATGACGAGCGCTGCCGATGCTCCTCGAACGCAACGACGATGCGTTTGCTTCGTGCGAATCATTCGCCCGGTAACTGGCTCCCACCCACTGCCATCTTCAAAGCACCCCGCTTGGCGCGCGGCCCGGGTGGCATATCGCCAAGCCGAGCCGTGCGTCTTGTGCAACAAACTCCAGATTTAGAACTGACCGCGAATACCGATCATGAACGTGCGGCCCGGGTTATAAATCTCGCCCGGCACGTTTTCAAACTGCAGGTAGTTTTCCAGCGGTTCGTCGGTGACGTTGATCACGTTGAATGTCAGCTGCGGCTTGCTGTCGAACCATCCCAGTGTGTAACTCGCCGAAAGGTCGAGCTGGCCGCGATCTACGCCGAAATACTGCGCGTAATTGAGGCCGCCCTCATTATTGCCAACAGCGCGTTGCGGGAACCCTTCAGTGAAGTTGTAGGCAAGGCGGACCGCCGCGGTGTCGCCTTCCCAATACAACGTGGTATTCCACAAGACGGGCGCGATGCCGAACAGGTTGCCTGCAAGCTGGGCGGCGTCCTGACCAATCGCCTCGAGTTTGATATCGGTGTAAGTAGCCATGAAACCAACACCTTCGATAAAACGATCGAGTGGCTGTATCCAGATGGCTTCCCAGCCCTTGATATCGACTTCAGCGTCGGCATTGACCTGCTGGCGCACATTTACCGGTGCGTTGAGGCCGCCACGGCCGTTGAGCGCTGCCTGCTGACCGGCGCTGAGGGTCTCGAATGGAATTCCCAGCTCCGAGAACGGAATCACATTGATGCCCTGGAAGGTGTAGCCGTTAACGCGCTTGTTGAACACGCTCAGCGCGACCAGCCCCTCTTCGCCGGTATACCATTCGAGGCCGAGATCGACATTGACCGACGTGTATGGACTCAGATTGGGGTTGCCCTGATCGGCGATTTCTGCCGAGGGATCCGAGAACGTGGTGGCGGGAAGCATGGAGCGCGGATTGGGCCGCGTCAAAGTGCGGGAACTGGAAAGGCGCACGACCCAGTCGTCGGCGACGGTCCAAGCCAGGGCGAATGAGGGCAGCCACTCGTTGTAACTGCCGTCCAGCGTCTGGATCTGGCGCACGCCGCCTATGGTCACCGGTCCGCTGATTTCCTGATCGGTGTCGATGCGGCGAACACCTGCGTTGAAGCGCAGTTCACGGTTCCACACGTCCGCGACGCCATTGGCCTCTACGTAGACGGACAAGTTCTGTTCGTCGACACCGCCCGACGCAGCGCCCACCGACTGGGATGTGTTGGCTTCCGGCGCGCTATCGAAGAACTGCTGATAGTTGGTCGCGTCGAAGAAGGCGTCGAAGTCGGCAGTAATGAAGCCGCCCGGACCCGGGCGCAGGAAACCTGGCAGTGTGGCATTGTTGACGTTGGCGAACACAAAGGTCTGCCAGGCGGCGCTGTTGTCGAACGCGGTGATGGTGCGGCGGAAGTCGTCGTAGGCAAAACCGGTCTTGAGGTTATTGGCGTCGTCACCAAACTGGAGGTCGGCGCGCAGCCGACCGGCTTCGGTAACGCGCTTTTCATTGTTGAGATTGACGCGACCACCGGTGAACGTCCATCCGGCATTGGGATCGTTCAGATCCAGCCCACCGGTGGTGTAGGACACGTCGCCACCATTGTTGGTGTATTCAACCGTGGTGCGCGGTGAGTTCACCAGGATCGTGGGCGATTCGCGGAAGAACCAGCTTCGGCTCCAGGTGCCTTGTACGTCGAGCTTGATACCGTCGTTATCACCGAACCAGAACGTCGCGCCTGGGTTGATGTTCCAGTACTGCACTTCGTCGCGATACGGGCGCGCTTCCAGGAAGAACTGGGCATTTGCCAGTGTCGCGCTGGTGACGACGTTGTTCTCGTCGACCTGCGTGTCGAGCGGAATGAAGCCGGAGGGCCCAAAGGTGCGTCCGACAAGATTGACGTCGGTGCGGTCGTTGGTGAACTCGGCCGACGTATACATCATATCGACATAGAAGTTCATCGAGTCATTGGGCTTCCACTCCACAGAACCCAGGAATGCATCGCGGTTGCGATCGCCCGACATGTCGACAGGTCGGCCTAGCCGGGGAAACAGCGCCTCGCTGAATTGACCAATCGTCAGCCCAGGATTCTGCGCGAGCAGAAAGTCCCGATCGATGATAGTTCCAGGGGTCAGGCCGGCAGCGATCACGGAGGGATTGTCCGGCACGGTATTGGGCATCTGCAGACTGCCACCGCCACCCGTATTGCAGGACGCGGGGCGCGTGTTCAACGGATCCACACCTGTCGGCGGAGCAAGCCCGCACTGCGTATAATTGAGCGCCGGATTCATCCAGCCAATCGTCTCGAAACCTTCCTGCCCGATATGGCTGCGCACCGAAGACAATCCGACCAGCACACCGAACGTCTCATCATCATTGGTCCAGCTATGGATCACCGAACCGCGCGGACTGTATTCCTCGCTGGAGTCGTTGTAGTCAGCCTGAAACCCATAGGTCGTGTTGGTACCCGGGTTATCGAACGGCCGCGTAGTGCGCATGTCGACCATGCCGGCGATGCCGCCCTCGGGAAGGCTGGCCTGGGGCGACTTGTAGACCGTGAGCTTGTTGAAAAACTCGGTCGGAAAGAGGTTGAGGTCGACCTCGCGGTTCTGGTTACCGCGGTTCAAGCCGATGGACGCAGTGACGGCTTCGCCACCGTTGATCAGCGTTTTGGTGAAGCTTTGTGGCAATCCGCGGATGCCGACACTCAGGCCTTCGCCGTTGACGTCTCGGTCCAGCTGGATGCCGGGAATGCGATTGAGCGACTCGGCAATATTCAGATCCGGAAACTTGCCGATGTCTTCCGAGAAGATCGAGTCCACGAAGCCTGTGGCTTCACGCTTGGCTTCGGTAGAGAACTGTAGGCTTCGGCGATAGCCAGAGACAACGACAGTCTCCAGCTCTTCGGCGTCAGCAACCTCTTCAGTCCGCGCCTCATCGTCGGCTCGCTGTTGCGCCGCCGCTGCGTCTTCGGACGCGGTCTGCGCCAGCACCTGGGGACCTGCCATGCCAAGCAAAGCCAGCCCCAAAGCGTGCGACAGTCTCGATTTTGCGTGCTTCTTGTTCACCATACTCCCCTCCCGTTAGGTTTGGCCTGCGAGCACCCCACGGCATTCGCTTGCGGCCAGCTTCAGATCGAACAACGCCGGTGGACCCGGTCCCCGCATTCGACGTCTGCGCAAAAGGTAGCGCTACCATTTCACTTCCGCACGCTGCGGAGCAACATGGAATTTCCTTGTCACTATGCTATTGCTAGCGCTATCACATTTTTACAGTTCGACTAGCCCTGAGACCCATTGCATGCCGACCAGATCCCCCGCCCCGCTCGTCCAGGTCGGCATCTACCATCAGCGCACCTGCGCCAGGCTGCCACTCGCGGCCACCATCATCTGCTTCGATCGCCAGGTTCCGGGTGTACTCACTTCGTTCCAGCAATCCTAAATTTGGAGACCGGCAATTTTTCGGATGACAAAATGAAATGAATGCCTTAAACGAAGTTAACGAAAAAATCGGCCGCTATCGCTGGACCATCTGCGCTTTGGTGTTTTTCGCAACCACGATCAATTACCTCGATCGCAATGTCCTCGGTTTAGTAAAGCAAACACTGTCGGATGCTGGTGTGTTCGGTGACGACAAAGGTCAGCAGGAACTCAATTACTCGACGGTAGTTATTTGTTTTCAATTAGCCTATGCAATAGGCATGTTGGCGGCAGGGCGTTTTATCGATTGGGCGGGCACCAAGGCTGGCTATGCCTATGCACTGATCGGTTGGAGTTTTGCGGCAATGGGGCATGCATTTGGCCATCACACCTGGAGCTTTGGATTCTGGCGCGCTGCGCTTGGCGTCACTGAGGCGGGAAATTTTCCAGCGGCCAATAAAACTATTGCGGAATGGTTTCCCAAGAGAGAACGTGCGCTGGCGACCGGTGTTTACAATTCGGGCGCCAATGTAGGCGCCATCGTGGCACCGCTGTGCGTGCCTTACATCGCAGCCACGTGGGGTTGGGAATGGGCATTCATACTCACTGGCGCGGTAGGTTTGTTTTGGCTGATATTTTGGTACTCGTTGTATGCATCGCCATCCGAGAAGTTGCAGAGCAAGCACCTGTCGCAAGCAGAATATGACTACATTCACAGCGATGCAGATGAGCAGGTGGCAGTGGAAATCAAGGTGCCTTGGGTGAAGTTGCTGACCTATAGGCAGACCTGGGCGTTTACCGTCGGCAAGTTCTTGACCGATCCCATCTGGTGGTTCTATCTGTTCTGGTTGCCGGCGTTTCTCACCGGCGAGAACACGCGCAAAGTCGCCGAATACATGGCCGCCAATCCTGGCTATGTCGGCACACCGGACGCTGTCCCTGGGGTAATCAGTTGGCCCATCGCGTTGGCGTTTGTTTACACCGTTGCCACCGTAGGCTCCATTTTCGGCGGCTGGTTGCCGAAAAGACTGATGCAATCCGGTTTGAATGCAAATCTTGCCCGCAAGCAGGCGATGTTTATCTTTGCATTATTGCCGTTGACCGTATTGCTGGCTTCGTGGCTGGGTACCATCGATACCTGGTATGCCGTGGGGGCCATCGCGATTGCCTGTGCCGCCCATCAGGCATGGTCGGCGAATATTTTTACCACCGTGTCCGATATGTTCCCGAAATGGGTGGTCGCCTCTGTCACCGGTATTGGTGGCATGGCGGGTGCATTGGGCGGCATCTTGATCTCGCGCGCAGCGGGCCTGTCGCTGAAGCATTACACCGACTTGGGCAAGCCGGAGATTGGCTACGGAATTCTGTTTACGATCTGCGGTTCTGCATACCTGGTTGCATGGACGGCCATGCATTTGTTGGCGCCTAAATTTCAGAAGATTGAGTTGGAAAACAAATAGACCGTAGCACTGGTGAATGCCCTGGCTTAAGCCAGAACACTTGAAGAAAAGGAGTCACCACATGGATATCCGAACGCCTCCGATGAATGCAATGCTGCACGCCGTTCCGGCATTGCTGGTCACGGTCGCTTTGGCACTGCTGCCGAGCGCGCGCGCGGATGGCGCGGCACTGGCTACCGGGCAGAAGAAGTTCCTCGGCAGTGCCTATAGCCCGCCGCAGACCCGCGATTTCGCTGAATACTGGAACAAGGTCACGCCGGAAAACGCTGGAAAATGGGGCAATGTTGAAGCCGTGCGCGATAAGATGAACTGGACGTCGCTTGATGAGGCCTACCAGTTTGCGAAGAAGCGCGACCTGCCCTTCCATATGCATGTGCTGGTCTGGGGCAACCAGCAACCCGAGTGGATTGAGCACCTGCCACCGCAGGAACAACGCGAGGAAATCGAGGAGTGGTTCACCGCGGTGGCAGCACGCTACCCGGAGCTGGATTTCGTCGAAGTGGTCAACGAGCCGCTGCACGACCCACCTAACAAGGACGACGACGGCGGTGGCAACTACATCGAAGCACTAGGTGGCGCAGGTGCTACCGGATGGGACTGGGTACTTGAGTCGTTCCGGCTGGCGCGCACGTGTTTTCCGCGCGCCAAACTGCTGATCAACGACTACAGCATTACCAACCAACCCGCGGACGCGCAACGTTACCGCAACATCATCGACCTGTTGCAGGAAGAAGAACTGGTCGACGGCATCGGCGTACAGGCGCATGCTTTTTCGACCACCACCGAACGAACGATGGATGTGCATCGTGCCGCCCTCGATCTGCTGGCCGAGACCGGCCTGCCGATCTATGTAACCGAAATGGACATCGACGGGCCGACCGACGCGAAGCAACTCGAAGACTATCGGCGCGTATTCCCGGTGTTCTGGGAACACCCGGGAGTCGCCGGTGTCACCCTGTGGGGTTTCCGCCCCGGCCTTTGGCGCCACCAGGAGCGCGCCTTTCTGATCAACCCAAACGGTAGCGAACGCCCCGCCCTGCTCTGGTTGCGCGGCTACATACGTGGTGTGCACGGTCCGTCGCCATGAAGGCGCTGCGAAGCGCCCGCATTGCTCGGCGCTGCCTGATCACGCTCGCATTGCTTGCAAGCGCCCGGCTGCATGCCTCAGTCGACTGCGCACAACCTGCTCAAGTCTGCGAGCAGGCGGTGTCCGGCGCGCTGACGTTGATCGAGAACGGCAAGCCGACACTCATCCTCGCCGACGCGGGCGACTTCATCGGAGTGCTGCGCGCTGCACGTGCGCTGCGTGCGGATCTGTCCGCTGTTGCGGGTAGCGATGCCCTCTTTTCCGCTGAAGCCACATCGCAAAAGATACCAACCGCAATCATCGCTGGCACTCTCGGTCGCAGCGCACGCATCGACCGCATCGTGCGCGAGCGGAACATCGACGTGCGCAACGTGGCTGGGCGCTGGGAAGCGTATCTGCTGCAGGTGATCGATCATCCCGAGCCCGGCGTTCAACGCGCGCTGCTGATTGCCGGCAGCGACAAACGCGGCACCATCTTCGGCATCTACGAGCTCGCACGCCGGCTCGGCGTGTCGCCCTGGCAATGGTGGGCCGATGTGCCGATACCGAAACGTGCGACGCTGCATATCGCGCCGGGTCACTTCAGCGATGCCCCTGCAGTGCGTTACCGAGGCATCTTTCTCAACGATGAAGATCCCGCGCTTGGCGGCTGGGTGCGAGCCACCTATGGCGGGCCCAATCATCAATTCTATGAACACGTTTTCGATCTGATCCTGAGACTCAAGGGTAACTATCTCTGGCCTGCGATGTGGGGACGCGCCTTCCATGACGACGATCCGAAGAACCCGCAACTGGCGGACGAATACGGCGTCGTCATCGGAACCACGCATCACGAGCCGATGCTGCGTGCGCATGTGGAATGGGAGCGCTATGGCAAGGGTGCTTGGGACTACGCCAAGAATCCCGAGGTGCTGCGCGACTTCTGGCGGCGCGGCATCCAGCGCATGAATGGCTTCGAGAGCATGGTCACGCTGGGTATGCGAGGTGATGGCGATGAGCCAATGAGTCAGGACACCGCCATCGCCCTGCTCGAACGCATCGTCGCCGACCAACGCGCGATAGTGACTGAGGTCACCGGAAAACCCGCCGAGCGCACGCCGCAGATCTGGGCGCTGTACAAGGAAGTTCAGGACTATTTCGATGCCGGTATGCAGGTACCCGATGACGTGACGCTGCTGTTCTCCGATGACAACTGGGGCAATCTGCGACGCCTGCCCAGGCCTGGAGAAAAACGCGATGGCGGGTACGGTGTCTATTACCACTTCGACTACGTAGGTGGTCCGCGCAACTACAAGTGGCTCAATACCACGCAGATTGAACGTGTCTGGGAACAATTGCATCTGGCCTACGCCTACGGCGCCGATCGTCTGTGGATCGCCAATGTCGGTGATCTCAAACCGATGGAATTTCCAATTTCATTTTTCCTCGACTATGCGTGGAATCCGGACGCCTTCCCACTGGAACGCCTGCGCGACTACCCGTCGGATTGGGCGGCAGAACAATTCGGCCCCCAGCATGCCAAGGTGATCGGCGAACTGCTCACCCGCTACACCCAGTACAACGCACGCCGCAAACCGGAGCTGATCTCGCCCGAAACCTACAGCCTGATCAATTTCCGCGAGGCCGAGCGCATCGAGACTGGGTGGGACGTGCTGACTGAACGCACATTGGCTGCGGGTGCCGCG
>JANMUE010000011.1:0-29761 GCA_031391205.1 Lysobacterales bacterium
CCGACCACAGGTCGGACCCACAAAGACAGTTGCTCCCACATCAATGGCCGCCATTCGCCACCGCATCGCCTTACACTTGCCTTCCCAAGCCTTTGGAACCCAAGCCCGATGAAAATGATCATGGCCATCATCAAGCCCTTCAAGCTCGACGATGTGCGCGAGGCGCTGGCCGATGTCAGCGTGGCCGGCATCACGGTGACCGAGGTCAAGGGCTTCGGCCGCCAGAAGGGCCACACCGAGCTGTACCGAGGTGCCGAGTATGTGGTCGACTTTCTGCCCAAGATCAAGATCGAAGCCGCCGTCGACGACGCCCTGGTCGACCGCGCCGTAGAAGCCATCATGAACGCCGCCAACACCGGCAAAATCGGCGATGGCAAGATCTTCGTCTACGACCTGCAGCGCGTGGTGCGCATCCGCACCGGCGAGCTCGATAACGACGCGCTGTAACCCGCCGCCATCAGCCGCCGTCACTGGCCGAAGCTCCCGGCCCAGTCGCTACCACTTTTCCGGCCTGACCACCAGCAGTCGCAACTTTGCGCCAATCCCGATAGCCTCACTCGTTTCAACTGGGGAGTTGGGGAAATGGCGAGTCGTGTCCGGTTTGTGGTGAATGCGGTGGCGGCAGGCATTCTGCTGGGTGGATGTGCGTCGATGAATTCGATAGCGCCGCCAGTCGCCGAGAAGATCAAGCAGAAATCGCCCTCTTCGGGTGATTTGCGTGCGATACAGCTGTCTTATCCCACCGGCGTTTTCGAGCCGGCCTGGACCATTGAATCGGCCAATCAGGCGCGCGCCGTTCAAGCGGGCATACCTGCCGGAGTCGACGCATCCGTGCTGCGCAATAGTCAAAGCCCGCTTGCGCTCAGTCCCACGGCATTCACCCCGCTCGGGCCGATGCCATTGAACGCGGGCAACGAAGCGGCATCTGGGCGCACCAATGTCATCGTTGTCGATCCGGTCGACACCACCGTGGCTTATGCGGGCTCCGACGGCGGCGGTGTCTGGAAGACCAGCAACTGCTGCAGCGCCGCTACCACATGGAGCGTCGTCACCGACTTCCCGGAAATTGCCAGCATGGCGATCGGCGATATCGCGCTCGATCCGAATAACCACAACACCGTCTACGCCGGCACTGGCGATCTGCGCTTCGGCTCGTGGTCATTTGGTGCAGCGGGCCTTTTGAAAAGTACCGACCAGGGTGTGACCTGGCAGGTGCTGGGCATGGACGTGTTCAATCCGTTCTATGGGCCGTCTGCGGGTGGCTTTCCGCAGTATCAGGCGATCGGCAAGGTCGTTGTCGATCCCAACAACAGCAGCAAAGTGATCGTTGGCACCAAGACTGGCGTGTTCTTCTCGTATGACGCCGGCAGCAACTGGACCGGGCCCTGCCTGACCAATGCGCACGTCACACAGCGTCAGGACACCACTGGGTTGATTGCCGTCAACGATGCGGGCAACACCCGGCTCTACGCCGCGATCGGCACACGTGGCAGCGCGACGCCAGTGCAGCCCAATCTCGATCAGAAGGGCGCCAATGGCGTCTACAGCACGACGGTTCCCGCTTCGGGATGTCCGGCTTCATGGACCCTGCTCAACAATGGTTGGCCCGCGGGTACTGGTAGCGGTACGCCCACCGCTAGCAATGTCGGTCGCATCGAACTTGCTATCGCACCCTCGAATTCGCAGGTGCTGTATGCGATGGTCAGCAATGGCGTCACCCTGGGAGACGGTGTGCTTGGCGTTTGGAAAACGACCAATGGCGGCAGCACCTGGACGCAGACCGCAACACCGGCAACCGTCGCCAGCAACGGGTGCGCCAACGCCACTTCGGGTGGCGGACAGATGTGGTATGACGCCGGCCTGACGGTCAGCCCCGCCAACGAAAATGTCGTCATCATGAGTGCGGTCGATATGTTTCGATCGACCAATGGCGGCGCTAATTTCACTGATGTCACCTGCGGCTACAGCACCGGCAATGTGCATGTCGATCATCACGCCCGTGCCTATATCGGCAACGATCCGGACAGGCTGCTGCTCGGTAGCGATGGCGGCGTCTGGTTGACGAACAATGCCACCGCAGCAAGTCCGACCTTCATCCCGCTGAACAACACGATCAATACCATTGAGTTCTATTCCGGCGATATCACGGCCAACTTCGCCACTTCGAGCGCGCCCGGCGCCAGCGGCGGCGCACAGGACAATGGCTCGAACGTGCGCCTCTGGACTGGCGACCCGGGCGCGACGGACTGGACGACGCGGTTGGGCGGCGATGGCATTTATACGCGAATTGAACCGGTATTGGGACTGCGCTGGTACTACTCCAGCCAGAACGGGAGCGTGAGCCGATCGAGCGCAGCAGCAGGCAGTCCTACGACCACGGTTACCGGCACTGGCAATTGGGGAGGCGACATCCGCAGCTTTGTGATGCCTTTCGAAATCTACCGTTATGGCGTGCTCGATGCGCCTGGCAGTGGCTGCACCGCCGCTGCAGGTTGTACGCGTCTTATCGTCGGCACCCAGAGGGTCTGGGAAACCGTCAATGGTGCTACCAACTCCTCGAGCTGGTACATCAATAGCCCGAATCTCACCAAGGGCACATTGGGCGCACGCTCGTTTGTGCAACAGCTTGCCTATGCGGTCTCCGATCCGGCCTTCGCGATCGTCGGCACCAGCGATGGCAATGTCTGGATGGGGCGTGGAATGGGTGCCGGCACCGCGAACACCGCAACCTGGGTCGATGTCACCGGCAGCAACGTCACATTGCCCAATCGCCCGATCATGGATGTGGTGACGCATCCAACCAATCCGTTGACGGCATACGCCAGCATCGGCGGATTCGATCAGAACACGCCCGCCACGCCAGGTCATGTATTTCAGCTGGAATGCACCAGCAACTGCGCCAGCTTTACATGGTCAAACAAGACCGGCAACCTGCCGAACATCCCCGCCAATAGCATCGTCACCAATCCGCATCTGCCTAATCAGGTGTACGTAGGCACTGACTGGGGTCTCTACTTCACGGATGACATCAGTGTCGCAACACCCGTATGGCAGCGCCATGAAGGTTTGCCGCATGTGATGGTCTGGGACATGGCGATTGATCGCGGTTTCACTGCATTGGCGGTATTTACGCGTTCGCGCGGCGCCTGGGCGTGGCCTTTGCCGTTACCAGCAGCAGTCGTTGATGACGTTTTTGCCAACGGCTTTGAATAGCGTCGAACGCAGACTCACACCAACCCACTGCGATGCGCCAGCATCGCAGCCTGGGTGCGGTCGCTGACGTTGAGTTTTTCGAAGATGGCGCTGACATAGCCCTTGACGGTGCCTTCGGTCAGGTCGAGGGCGCGGCCGATTTCCTTGTTGCTTTTGCCCTCGGCGATCAACGCCAGCACATCGCGTTCGCGCTCGGTGAGTTTGCCCAGCGGCCCGCGGCCGGAGGCTTCGTCCAAGGCGACTTGCGCGTCGGCGTGCAGATACGGTTTACCGCTCATCACGGTATGAATAGCGCGGCGGATTTCTTCGCGATGCGCGTCCATGAGCAGGTAACCATCGGCACCGGCGTCGGTGAGCGCGCGCACCAGCCGGCCTTCGGCGAAACTGGTGAACACCAGGATGCGCATGCCAGGCAGCAACGCGCGCGCCTGACGCACCAGATCGGCGGCGGGCAATCCGGGCATTTTCAGATCGGTCATCAATAGATCCGGCGCGATGCGCGGCAGCACCTGCAGCGCCTGATCGCCATTCGGGGCTTCGCCTACCACCGACATTTCATCGAAATCTTCGAGCAGGGCGCGCATGCCTTCGCGGACCACAGCGTGATCGTCCACCAGCAGGATGCGTACGGCGGCTGTCATAGCAGACCTCAATGCGTAAATGCTTCCCGGATGATGACTTCGACCCAGCGCGCATACATCGCGGCGCTGGGATGCAGGCCATCGGCCGCCAGCATATCGGTTTCGCCGCCGCGATCGCGCGAAGTGCGCGTGATATCGATGAAGCGCACGCCGTTCTTGCGGCAGACGTCATGAGCCTCGGCATTGAAGGCGTCGACCTGTTTACCGATGTGCTTGCTGCCGCGTTTGTCATTGCGTGCAAATGGAGTAACGCCCCAGTCCGGAATCGAAATCACCAGTACCTGGCTTTTTTCACGGCCCGCCAGCGCGATGGCATGCATCAGCAGCTTGCTGAACTCGCTGCGGTAGCGGCGCAGATCGCCGCTGCGATACTGGTTGTTGACACCGATCAACAGAGTAACCAGATCAAACGGCGCTCTGGGCTTGGCCAGATCGATCGCGTCCCGCAGTTCGTTGGTGGTCCACCCGGTGCGCGCGATGATCTCGGGATCGGCAACATTCTGGCCCTGCTCACGCAGTGCTGCCACAAGTTGCACCGGGAAGCGCGCGTTTTCAGCGACTGACTCTCCAATCGTGTAGGAATCACCCAGGGCGAGGTAGCGCTTGGGCGCGGCAGCAACAGCATTCATGCAGATTCCCAGGATGATGAGTAGCAACAGGCGCATGGTGATGGCTCTGTAGGCGGGCTGCAAGACACTGCATGTGGGTCCGACCTGCGGTCGGACGCTTTTTTCAATGTCGTTGGTTTCGGCTAAGAGCGTCCGCGCGCAGCGCGGACCCACAAGAGAGCGGGATCACGCCACCGCGCGATGCGCCGCATGCGAGGCGCGCTCCAGCGCGCGCTCCATGCGCACGAACACCTCGTCCATGATCTCGGCCTGGGGCAACAGGGTCAGACGGAAGTGCGTGCGGTACGGCACGTTGAAGCTGCTGCCCGGCACCAGCAGCACCTGTTCCTGCTCCAATAGATCAAGCGCGAAGCTGTGATCGTCGAAGCCCGGCAGCAACGTCGTGTCCACGCGCGGGAACGCATACAGCGCACCATCCGGCTCGACCAGATCCAGGAATTGACTGCGCGATACACCGTCGATGACGGCCTGACGCGTGCGTTGCAAACGACCGCCGACGCCGGTCAACTCCGAGATCGTATCCGGCCCATACAACGCCGGCTCGATCGCCCACTGCGCGGTGACATTGCTGCACAGGCGCAGCGCCGCCAGCAGATCCAGCGCATGCCGGTATTCCTGAGCGCGCTTGAGATAGCCCGACAGGCTCATCCAGCCGACGCGCCAGCCGCAGGCACGATGCACCTTCGACAGGCCCGAGAATGTGATGCACAAGGTTTCGGTGGCGAGCGAGGCGATCGGCGTGTAACTCGCTTCGCCATAAAGAATGCCGTCGTAGATTTCGTCGGCCATCAGCACCAGTCGATGGCGGGCGGCGATATCGGCGAGCTTCTGCAACAGTTCGCGCGAATACACCGCGCCGGTCGGGTTGTTCGGATTGATCACCACCAGCGCACGCGTACGCGGGGTGATGCGCGCTTCGATCTCATCGGGATCGGGCGCGAAGCCATTCTGGGAATGACAGGGATAGTGCTGCACCACGCCGCCGTTGAGGATCACGCTGGCCGTCCACAGCGGATAGTCCGGCGACGGCACCAGCACTTCATCGCCAGGGTTGAGCAGGCCACGCAGTGCCAGATCGATCAGCTCGCTGACGCCATTGCCGACGAAGACGGTATCCGGTGATGCGTTCGGCGCATTGCGCGCGATCTCGCGCATCGCAATGGCTTCGCGTGCAGCGGCCAGGCCCTGCTGATGGCAATACGGATCGCTGCGCTGCAGATTGACTTCGATCGCGGCGCGCAGATGCGCGGGCGCCTCGAAACCGAACAGACCCGGGTTGCCGATATTGAGCTTGATGATGTTCTGGCCCTGTTGCTCAAGCTCAAGTGCGCGTCGCGCGAGTTCACCACGAATCTCATAGCGCACTTCGTTGAGGCGGGTTGCGGCGGTGATCTGGCGATGCGACATGGGCGAGCTTCGTAGGACGGAATGAGCTGGATGCTAATGGCCGCTGCATCGAGTTGCCAAGCCAACTTACGCTCCGCCGGGGAAAAGCCCGCCGCAAAGCGCAACTTGGCCGAAATGCGCCCCTGATCCTCCCCCGGCCTCGCCGAACATCGGAAAAGGAGTTACACGCCATTCGCCAGGATTTCTCCCTGACGCAGTGGCCTCCGGTTGGGCGCGGATGCAGGTTGCAAGTGTCACCGTTGGCGGTGACGTCTGTGTCTGATGGCAGGGGTAGGAAACCTTCATCCTACTTACCGCATCCAAGGTAACTGTTGGTGTGTAGGAGCGGCAGTCGTCTCTCCTACCTCCAGCAAACGAAGAGATGACTTCCAGCATATTGTCGTTATCTGATCCGGTGTTATAGTTACCTACAACACCACGCAACAACCACGCAGTACCCCAAGGAGAGTGTCATGGAAGTGTTCGAAAAAGTCCTGTTCAACGCCCTGATGGACGTCATGGACAAGGTGTGGAATGAAATCGATGCCGACAATGTCGTCGAAGCATCAGGCAACGTCGTCGAAAACGAACTGATCTAATCAAAAAATGAATCCGCTCCGAAATACCTTGTTGTTGGCGATTCCGGTACTCCTGGGTACCGTATTGTTGAATGGCTGCAGCCAGTCCGACGCAGCCATTGCGAACAAGGAACCCGAATTCAAGAAGGGTGTCCAGGTCCAGGCGGTTGCCCAGGGTGAGCTGGTGCGGACGCTGACCGGCACCGCCACGCTGGAAGCTCGGCGCTCGGCAACGATCGTCTCCGAAACCGGCGGCGAAGTGCTGACCCTGCTGGTTGAAGAGGGCGATACCGTCACCAAGGGCCAGGTTCTGGCGCGGTTGGACGCCGAGCGCGCCCGCCTCAGCCTGGCTCAGCAAGCCGCGACCGAGCGTCGCCTGGCTCATGAAAGCGATCGCCATGCGTTATTGCAGGCGCGCAACATGGTCAGCGCTGAAGCCGTGGAGCGCACCCGCTTCGATCACGCCGCGCAGTCGGCGCAGATGGACATCGCCCGCCTGGAAGTCAGCCGCAGCGAAGTCCGCGCGCCGTTCTCGGGTGTCATCACCCGCCGCCATATCAAGCCCGGCCAGATGCTGACCACCAGCACGCCGACGTTCGACATCGCCGACTTCTCGGAGCTTGAAGCCCGCCTCGCCATACCCGAAGCTGCGTTGGTCGATGTCGCTGTGGGTCAGGCCGCAGAGATCAACGCGGATGCCTTCCCCGGTCGTGATTTTGGTGCGCGCGTCGATCGCATCGCCGCAGTCGTCGACGGCAAGAGCGGCACCGCGCCGGTGACGCTGGACATTGCCGAAGCTGGAACGCCGCTGCGTCCCGGACAGCTGGTGCGTATCAACATCACGCTCAACCGCATCCCGAACGCCGTACTGGTGTCGCGCGCCGCAGTGCTTACTGATCGCAAGGCCACCGAAGTGTTCGTGATCGAGAACGGCATAGCGCATCGTCGCAGCGTGCAACTCGGCGCCAGCCAGGGCGATCTGGTGCAGGTACTCGCCGGCCTGGAAGTTGGCAATGAAGTGGCGGTGATCGGCCAGAACCAGCTCAGCGAAGACGATGTGGTCGAAATCGTACCGGGCCTGGATGTGACTGCGAACGTCGCTGCGACGCAGTAACACCCACGTTTTCCCCAAGCGGACACACGGATGTGTCCGTATTTTCCTAGAAATCATGTGGGAGCGGCGTCCCGCCGCGATGCTCTTGCTCTTCGATTTTGCCCCAAGGGCGGGAACAACAGCATCGCGGCGTCCCGCCGCTCCCACAACATCAGCTACACCACGCCCGGCACCCGCGGCAGCTGGTCCTGCAGATGGCGCACCAGCAGTCGCACCTTGGACGGCAGAAACCGCGAAGACGGATAAAGCGCGTGCAACTCCAGAGCATCGAGCTCGTAGTCCGGCAGCACTTCGTGCAACAGTCCGGTGGCCAGTTCGGCGTGTATCAACCCCAGCGGAATGGCGGCGATGCCCTGCCCGGCCAGCAGCAGCTCGCGCAACGCCAGCCCGTTGTTCACCAGCAATCGACCGCGCATGCGCACGTTGTAGCGCGTGGCGTCGCGATACAGTTCCAGCACATCGTTCTGGCGCAGGCCGCGATAGCGAATGAAGTCCAGCGCAGCCAGCGCATCGATATCACCGGGCGTTCCGACGCGTTGCAGAAATTCGGGTGTCGCAACCAATACCCTGCGCATCACTGCCAGCTTGCGTGCGATCAGGCTGGAGTCGCCCAGACGTCCTGCGACAATGGCGATATCGACTCCGGTTTCCACCAGATCGACGTTCTGCTCCGACAACACCAGATCCAGCTCAAGCGCGGGATGCTGCGCGGCGAACTCGGCCAACATCCGCGCCAGATACAGCTCACCCAGCGTCACCGGCATGCTGACGCGCAGGCGACCGCGCAACTGATCGGAATGCGCATCGGCAAAATCCGAATCAAGTTCGCGCAGGTCTTCGATCAGCCGCTTGGCGCGCTCGTAGTAACGCCGCCCGGCCTCGGTCAGCTTGATGCCCTGGGTGGAGCGTTGCACCAGACGCGCATTCATCGCCGCCTCCAGCGCCTGCAGATGCTTGCTGACCGCGGGCTGGCCGAGGCCGAGGTCGCGCGCAGCCGCCGACACGCTGCCGGTTTCGGCAACACGCACAAAGGTCTGCATCAGGTTGAAGCGATCCATTACCCCATTATTCCTGATTGGAATGACCAATATTCGGTTTTGCTGCATTCTCTGATGGCGGGCCGGAGACTAAGGTGCCGGCCATGTTTCCGTTCCGATTTCCATTGACTGGGCGGCATTTCGCCATCATCGACGGCTGCAGCGGCTTCGGGTTGAGCCTGGGGTCGCTGATCCGCAGTGGCGGCGGTTATGTCAGCCTGCTCGGCCGCGATGAAGACCATCTGCACGAGGCGGCCTGCGCCCTGCACGGCGCACGCATCGTGTTGCGCCGTGGCGATCCGCTGCGCGACGTCACCGATCTGCTGCAGGGCGCAGCGCCGGTGGACTATCTGCTCATGCCGGCATCGATCGGTGGCACCTGCGAGGAGTCGGGCAAGGGGGTATTCGCGCCGGGCTCCTGCCGCATCAGCGATCTGGTCGCCAAGGCGTTGCAACTTACGCCGCCCACCTGCCAGATCAGCCTGCTCGGCCCTGAAGAGAATGTGCTGGAAGACGATCTTTTGAAGCTGCTGGCCGAACACGGCAGCGTTGCGCCGATCCTGATGCTGGACAGCTGCGAGGCATCCAACATCGCGTCGGCAGTGCTGCACCAATTACTGAGTCGCCGCGTCCGCCTGCAATTGCTGCGCGGACGCATGCGGCTGGAAGAACCAAACGAATGAATATCCTTGGAGCGCGTCTATGAAGCATCTACCCTTTCCTGCCCGTTTCGGCATCAGTGCCACATTGCTGAGCCTGATGCTTGCCGCCTGCGGCGACGCACCCGAGGGCGGCGGCATGCAGATGCCTCCACCCGAGGTATCGGTCGCCACCGTGCTGCAGAAAGAAGTCCGCGCCTGGGACGAGTTCAGCGGCCGCATCGCAGCCGTCGAAAACGTAGAAATCCGGCCGCGCGTATCCGGCTATCTGGATCGCATCGCTTTCAACGAAGGCGGCACCGTGCAGAAGGGCGAACTCCTGTTCGTCATCGACCCGAGACCGTTCGAAGCCGAACTCAGCCGCGCCCGTGCCGAATCGACGCGCGCCCAGACCGTCGCCGGCCTGGCACGCGACGAGCGCCAACGCGCTGACAAACTGCTCGCCGCCAAGGCGATCTCGGCCGAGGAATACCAGCAGCGCGTGAGTGCCGAGAAAACCGCCGAGGCGGCAATCGCTGTGGCCGAGGCTGCGGTGCGCACGGCCCAACTCAATGTTTCCTACGCACGCATCGAGAGCCCGATCGGCGGGCGCATCGGCGCCTCATCGTTACGCGTCGGAAATCTGGTCGAACCCGGCACCTTGCTGACCACGGTGGTGTCGCAGAATCCGATGTATGTCCATTTCGAAGGCGACGAATCCACTTGGCTGGAATACGCCGACAGCGCGCAAAAGGGCGCGGCCGGCAATGCAGTGGAGATCGGCCTGGCCAATGAAGACGGTTTCCCGCACAGCGGCAAGCTCGACTTCGTCGACAACCAGATCGATCCGGCCAGCGGCACGGTGAAAGTACGCGCGGTCATCGACAATGCCGACGGCAACCTCGCTGCCGGCCTGTTCGCGCGGGTGCGCATGCAGAGCAACACCACGCAGCAGGCGATGCTGATCGACGACAAGGCGGTACTCACCGATCAGGACCGCAAGTTCGTCTACACGCTCGGCCCGAAGAATGCGGCAACGCGCAAGGACGTCAAGCTCGGTGGCATCGTCGACGGTCTGCGCCTGATCGAGTCCGGCCTTGCTGTCGACGACAAGATCATCGTACACGGCGTCGCCAAAGTGTTCTTTCCCGGCATGCCGGTCAAGCCGGTGGAAATCGCGATGGGCGATCCGGCGCCCGCCGCTGGACCTCCAGGTGGCCCAGCGCCAGCAGCACCGGCTGACGACGCAGAATAAGGACAGAACGCAATGGATTTCTCCAAGTTTTTTGTCGACCGCCCGATTTTTGCGGCGGTGATATCAGTGCTGATCTTCCTGGCCGGCCTGATTGCGATGCCGCAGCTGCCGATCAGCGAATACCCCGACGTCGTGCCGCCCACTGTGCAGGTGCGCGCTGTGTATCCCGGTGCCAATCCCAAAACCATTGCCGAGACCGTGGCCTCGCCGCTTGAAGAAGCGATCAATGGCGTCGAGAACATGATCTACATGAAGTCGATCGCCGGCAGCGACGGCGTACTGCAGATCAACGTCACCTTCAAAGGTGAAACTGACATCGACAAGGCCCAGGTCGAAGTGCAGAACCGTGTCGCGCAAGCCCTGCCGCGCCTTCCGGAGGATGTGCGCCGGCTCGGTGTCAGCACGGTGAAGTCATCACCGAATCTGACCATGGTGGTGCATCTGCTGTCGCCCGACGGCCGCTATGACGGCAACTATCTGCGCAACTACGCCACGCTGCGCGTCAAGGATGAACTCGCGCGTATCAATGGTGTCGGCCAGGCACTGGCGTTTGGCGGCGGCGACTATGCCATGCGAATCTGGCTGGACCCCGAGAAAGTCGCAGCGCGCGGCCTCAATGCCGGCGAGGTGGTCAATGCGATTCGCGAACAGAACGTGCAGGTTTCAGCCGGACAGTTGGGCGCACCACCGAGCGACACCGGCGTCGACTTCACTACCCCGATCAATGCCGTCGGCCGTCTGAGCGAAGAATCCGAGTTCGGCGACATCATCATCAAGACCGGCGCACTTGGCGAGACCACGCGGCTGAAAGACGTGGCACGCATCGAATTGGGTGCCGCCGACTACACACTGCGTTCGCTGCTCGACAACAAGCAGGCGGCTGCGGTGGCGATCTTCCAGGCGCCTGGCTCCAACTCGATCGCCTTGTCGGATGCGGTCCGCGCGCGCATGAAGCGGCTCAGCCGTTCGTTTCCAGAAGGCGTGAAGTACGACGTTGTTTACGATCCCACCGTGTTCGTCCGCGACTCGATCAAGGAAGTGGTCAAGACCCTGCTCGAAGCCATTCTGTTCGTGGTGCTGGTGGTGATCCTGTTCCTGCAGACCTGGCGCGCCTCGATCATTCCGCTGATCGCAGTGCCGGTGTCGATCATCGGTACTTTTGCGGTGCTGCTGGCGCTCGGCTTCTCGATCAATGTGCTGACGCTGTTCGGCATGGTGCTGGCCATCGGCATCGTCGTCGATGACGCCATCGTCGTAGTGGAAAACGTCGAACGCAATATCGAAAACGGCCTGTCGCCACTCGCCGCAGCGCATCAGGCGATGCGTGAAGTCAGCGGACCGATCATCGCGATCGCGATCGTATTGTGCGCAGTATTCATTCCGATCGCCTTCCTTTCGGGCGTGACCGGCCAGTTCTATCGCCAGTTCGCGGTCACCATCGCGATCTCGACGGTGATCTCGGCAATCAATTCGCTGACGCTGTCGCCGGCGCTGGCCGCGGTGCTGCTCAAGGCCCATGGTGCGAAAAAGGACCGCGTGCAGCGTGGCGTGGACTTTGCATTCGGCTGGTTGTTCCGGCCGTTCAATCGTTTCTTCAAACGCGCCAGCGAGCACTATGCCGGCATGGTCGATGTCATCGTCACGCGCCGCGCCGCAGTATTCGTGGTGTATGCATTGCTGATCGGGTTGACCTTCCTTGCGTTCCGCTCGGTGTCATCGGGTTTTATTCCGGTGCAGGACAAGCAGTATCTGTTCGGCATCCTGCAATTGCCGGCGGGTTCATCGATCGATCGCACCGAAGAGGCGGTCCGCAAGATGAGCGACATGGCGTTGTCCACCGAAGGCATCGAGAGCGCGGTAGCGTTTCCCGGGCTCAACGGACTTCAGTTCACCAATACTCCGAATCGGGGCGTGATCTTTTTCGGTCTCGATCCTTTCCACAAACGTACGCGCAAGGCAAAGGCGATCTTGGATGAAATCAACGGCAAGTTCTTCACGATCCAGGAAGGACTGGCAATGGCATTCGAGCCGCCTCCAGTGCTCAATCTCGGCAACGGGAATGGCTACTCGCTGATGATTCAGGATCGCAGCGGCGCCGGCTATGGCGAACTGCATAATACGGTGACCGCATTGCAGGGACAGCTGATGCAGACACCCGGTTTCGCTCTGGCCTTCTCGAGCTTTCAAGTCAACGTGCCGCAGTTCGATGCCGTGGTCGACCGCACCAAGATCAAGGACCAGGGTCTGACGCTGAGCAGCGTCTACGAAACCCTTCAGGTCTATTTCGGTTCGCAGTACGTCAACGACTTCAACAAGTTCGGGCGTACCTACCAAGTGATCGCCCAGGCCGACGCGCAGTACCGTGACCAGCCCGAGGACATCAACCAGTTGCGCGTCCGCAACAGCGCCGGCCAGATGGTACCGATCAATACCGTGGTAGATCTCAAGCAGAGCTATGGTCCCGATCCGGTGATCCGATACAACGGCTATCCCGCAGCCGATCTGACTGGAGAAACCAATGCGGCGGTGATGTCATCGAATGAAGCCATCGACAAAGTAACGGCGATGATGGAGCAATCACTGCCCCGCGGCATGGCATTTGAATGGACCGACCTCAGCTACCAACAGGTCAACCAGGGCGACACCTCGATGATCGTGTTTCCGATCTGCGTGCTGCTGGTGTTCCTGGCGCTGGCCGCATTGTACGAGAGCTGGTCGCTGCCGCTGGCGGTGATCCTGATCGTGCCGATGTGCATGCTCTCGGCGATCGGTGGCATCTACATCAGCAACCTGGGCAAGATGCTGGCACTGACGTCGCCGCAGATGATCGACAACGACATCTTCGTGCAGGTCGGCTTGGTGCTGCTGATGGGCCTCGCCTGCAAGAACGCGATCCTGATCGTCGAGTTCGCACGTGAACTGGAACGCCAGGGCAAGAGCGTGGTGGATGCCGCACTCGAAGCCTGCCGCCTGCGCCTGCGCCCGATCCTGATGACCAGCTTCGCCTTCATCATGGGCGTGATCCCGCTGGTATTCACCAGCGGCCCCGGCGCCGAAATCCGCCACGTCATGGGCGTGACGGTATTCAGCGGCATGCTCGGCGTTACCGTGTTCGGCCTGGTACTGACGCCGGCGTTCTATGTGGCAATCCGTACTCTGGTCAAACGTCGCGAAGCCAACACTCATACGGAGGTGGCGCATGTCTAAGTTCATCCGCACAACACGCGCCCTGGCAACGCTGACGCTGGCCGCGGCAATTTCGGGCTGCATCCTCGGCCCCGACTATGTGCGTCCGCAATCCGAGCTTCCGGCCGCCTTCGAAAACGCCGCCGTCGCCGGCAAGACTCAGGCCGCGCTGCTGAGCGAATACTGGACGGTATTCAACGACACCACGTTGAATGCACTGGTCGCCGATGCCATCGCCGCCAATCACGACCTGCGCATCGCCAAAGCCAGGCTGGCGGAGACGCGCGCATCGCGGCGCGCTTCGCTGTTCGATCTGTGGCCCATCGTTACATCGAAGCTGGGCCGGCAACGTTCGGCGATGGCATCTGCGGAAGCCCCTGGCGCACCGGCCAGCGAACTGAACAGCGATTACTACGAAGCCGGCTTTGATGCCAGTTGGGAAACCAGTCTGTTCGGCCGCGGCTTTCGCGGCGTGCGCTCGCAGAACGCGATCCTGGGTGGCGCCGAGGCCGAATACTGGGGCACGCAGGTGTCGATTACCGCCGAAGTGGCGCGCCAGTACTTCGAATATCGCGGATTGCAGAAGCGGCTCGAAGTGGCACAGCGCAACGTCGATAACCAGGCCGAATCGCTGAAGATCACTGAGGCGAGACTGGAGGCCGGTCGCGGCACCGAACTCGATCACGCCCGCGCCGAGTCGCAGTTGGAGATCAACCGCGCCAATATCCCGCGCCTGGAAACCGCGCTGATACGAACGCGCTATCGCATCGCGGTGCTGACCGGACGCAATCCGCAGACCCGGGATCTGATTGCCGATCACAGCGACGTGCTGACCGCATTGCCCGACATCCAGCCCAACGGCGACCCCGCCGACCTGCTGCGTCGCCGGCCGGACATCATGGTCGCGGAGCGCAACCTGGCTTCGCAGACCGAGTTGATCGGTTATCGCAAGGCCGAGTTGTTCCCGCGCATCTTCTTCAGCGGCACCGGTGGCTTCGCCTCCGAATCATTCGGCGATCTGGGCGAGAGCAGCACCCAGACCTGGCGCTTCGCCCCGTCGATCACCTGGTCGGCATTGGATCTCGGGCGCGTGCTGGCCAACGTGAAGGTGCAGCGTCACCGTGCCGAAGCGGCGCTGGCGGAGTACGAGAAGTCGGTGCTGGTCGCGCTCGAAGACGCCGATGGCGCGTTGACCGAGTATCGCAATGCCGCTGCAACACGCGAACACCTCGCACTCGCCGCCAAGGCCAGCAACGATGCCGCGAAGCTCGCCCGCATGCGCTTCGACGCCGGTGTCACCGACTTCAGCATCGTGCTCGATGTAGAGGCCCAGCAACTGCAGGCCGAAGACCAGCTCGCGCAGGCGCATACGCAGTCGGCGACGGCGTTGATTGCGGCTTTCAAAGCATTGGGTGGCGGTTGGACGAAGTAGGCGATGTAGGCGCGGGGCCCCACCCCTGCCTACAAAAGTCGCATCGTCAATGCCCCGACGTATCCAGCTCCCGCTGCAGGAATGCCTTCGCGGTGCGCGTATCGCGCACCACGGTAGGTACGGAAACCTGCAGCGCCTTGGCCACGTCTTCGACTTCCATGCCGGCGAAGAAACGCATCTCCATCACCTGGGCCAGGCGCTCGTCCAGTGCGGCTAATTTACTCAGCGCGATATCGATCGCGACCAGGCGCTCGGCCTGGGCATCCACCGGTATCGACTCGGCTTCCAGATCATCCAATGCGATGTGCTGCGCGCCGCCACCACGGCGTTCGGCGACGCGCATACGCGCATAATCGATTACGACCTGGCGCATCGCCTTGGCCGCGGTCGCAAAAAAATGATGGCTGCTTGCGTACTCGCCGCCCTGACCTGCAAACAACTTGAGATAGGCTTCGTTGACCAGGGCCCGGGTATTCAAGGTTTCACCGCGCTGGTGACGCGACAGTTCGGCACGCGCGATGCGCATCAGATCCTGGTGGATGCGCTGCATCAGTTCCGACCTTGCCCCGGCATCGCCGGCTGCCTGCGCCACTTGTTTGGTGATGCCAGAACGCTCCGATTCGCTCATCGAAATTTCCCCATCGTTTCGCGATACGCTCGCCGATTTGCGATGATCTCCCCGTAGTGCTTTCCACGCATGTCGGGAGATATCGCCGGCACAGAGTCTAGCGGCATGCAGGCAGAACATTGGGCACGCGTTCGCGGATTCTTCGAAGCCGCTGCCGAGCGGTGCTCGGCAAGAAGGAAGAAGCAGAACCCCTGCTCAAGGCCGGCTTGGCGTCTTCCGCAACCACCAGCCTGCCGATTGGCCGCATCGACGCCATGTCGAAGGCGCTGACCAGAGCATCGTCAAGGTCAAGCCCTAGACCGCCCGTTTGCGCGCCGGAGAAATTTTCTTTCATCGTGATCTGTGAATGCGGCAGCCTGCGTATGTGTGGGTAAGGCCAGCGACGGCCTTGACCTTCTCACCACTCATTCGGAGCCGCCCCCATGAAAGCGATCACTTCACTGGCCATCTGCCTGTTGGCCGCAGCATTGCACGCCCCCATTGCCTCTGCCCACGATCAGCAAAGCGCTGCAACGGCCCCGGCGTTAAACGGCAGCACGCTGAACGGCATTTCCTTGAACGGATGGTCGCTCAACGGCCTCACCTTGAACGGTCTTACCCTGAACGGATGGCAGATCAACGGTGCCACCTTGAACAGCGTCAGGTTCAACGGCGTCACGCTTAACGGTCCTGGCCTGGTACTTCAGGGCCTTACGCTTAACGGCCCAGGCATCATCCTGCAAGGTCGAAATTTCAACGGCATCTCGATGCAGGGCCCGGTCCTTCAGGGCACGTCGTTGAACGGCAACGCGCTCGGCGGGCGTTCGCACAGTCCATTGAGTGGCATCGCAGTCAAGTCCGTTCACGTGCAACTGCCCAAGCGCTGAGGCTGACGACGATGCGCATGCTCGCCCCCTCATTGCTGCTGGCCGCGCTGCTGTCGGCGCCTATGACGTCGAGTGCCAATGAGGAAACGGGTCTGCGCGTCGAAGGCACAGCGCTTGTCATCACCGACAGCTCCGGCAAAACCCTGCGCGGCGCCGATCTGATCGGCGCCGAACTGGATCTCGGCAACGTCGGAGTGGTGCGCGTGGTCGCGATCGAACGCGACCCCGGCGCTCGCTTCGATGAAGTGTGGCTGCATACACTGCAGCTGCGGCAACCCGGAAGCATGCTGTTCAGCGAATTCTGCACACCGGACCCCAAGGGCGACAAGCATGCCGTGATCTATCAGGGCTACTTCGACGAAACCCTGCACTATGTGGCCGACACCGAGCGTTTCAGCTTCAGCTGCGTCAGCGGCGTCGAGGCCAAGTGCCTGCGCTGGGGCTACCTGCCCTGGCGCAAGGCACCCAATACCGGTGCATCCCTGGCGCCCTATTTCGAGACTTGCATCCGGCTCGCGCGCGCCGACTATCTGGGCAATGGCGAGCCTTCAACCCGCAATGGCACCTCGATCGATATCTACGACCATGTCGGCGTGCAGCAACGCACACCGGGACTGGACGATCTGAAATTCGAGGCCGGCTGGAACCTCGGTGGTGCCGTCTGCGTGCACCACACCCGCATTCCGGAAAACCTGACCATGCAGCAACTGCAAGCGCAACGCGGCGAGCGATCGTCTCCGACGTTGGGCGCCAGCTGCAGCGAACATCTCGCACATGCGCAAGGCGCGCTGCTGTTCAATCGTTCGCGCATCACGACCGCGCTATGATCCGACGCCCGCTGGCGCAGTGACATCCATGTCCGCATCCGATTGGCGCCGAATCCGCGAACTGTTCGAACAATCGTTGGATCTGCCTGCGGCGGAGCGCGCCGCGTTTCTTGAAGGCAGCTGCGCCGATCGCCCGGATTTGCGTGCTGAAGTCGAGGCCATGCTCGCCGCCGATGCACAAGCCCAGCACGACAACACTTCGCTGGGTGCGGCCGCGCCTGAGCTGCTGCAGGCGCTCAATGACAACGAACGCCAACAGGAAACCGATGCGTTGATCGGACTGCGCCTGGGTCCGTGGCGGCTATTGCGGGAAATCGGGCGTGGCGGCATGGGCGCGGTCTACCTCGCCGAGCGCGACGACGGCGAATACACCCAGCAGGCCGCGATCAAGCTGGTGCGGCCGGGCTGGGACGTGGACGAGCTGCTGCAACGCTTTCGCGGCGAACGGCAGATTCTGGCGACACTGAATCACCCCAATATTGCGCGCCTGCTCGACGGCGGCGTCAGCAGCGACGGCAAGCCCTATCTGGTTCTGGAGTATGTCGAAGGCAGCGAGATCGGGCACTACTGCAATAGCCAAAAGCTCGGTCTGGAGGCCCGACTGCGCCTGTTCCTGACCGTCTGCGATGCGGTATCGCATGCACACCGGCGGCTCGTGGTACACCGCGATCTGAAGCCATCGAACATCATGATCGACGGCACCGGCCAGGTGAAGCTGCTTGATTTCGGCATTGCCAAGCTTATCGAGCCCGAGGCCGGCATCGCCGTTTCGGCGACGCGCATGTTCACGCCCGAATATGCCGCACCGGAACAGGTGCGCGGCGAGGCGGTGACCACCGGCGTCGACGTCTATGCGTTGGGACTGCTGCTGTACGACTTGCTGACCGGGCGACGTCCTTACGGTGCAACCGCATCGACTCCGGCGGCCTATGAACAGGCGATTCTGACCCAGGAACCGCAGCGGCCTTCGCGTGCCGCCATCGAGTCCGACGACGAGGCGGGCTCGCGCGCTGCTGCACGCAGCCTCGACCCTGCGCATTTGAGCGCACAGCTGCGCGGCGACCTGGACGCTATCGTCCTCAAGGCGCTGCGCAAGGAACCCGAGCAACGCTACGACGCCGTGGCGGCATTCGTCGAAGACGTGCAGAACTACCTGGAACGCAAACCGGTTTCGGCACGCCGCGGCAATCTGCGTTACCGCGTCATGCGTTTTCTGCAGCGGCACGCGCTGGCCACTGGGCTCGTACTCGTCGCTGTAGTCTCGCTGATCAGCGGACTGGGCATTGCGCTCTGGCAGGCGGAGCAGGCGCGCGCCGAGGCCAGAAAGTCAAAAGCTGCACTGGAGTTCATGACCGGACTGTTCACGCTGGCCGACCCGGCCGAGTCTCAAGGGGAACAGATTACCGCTCGCGAGCTTCTGACCAAGGGAACTCAACGCATACGCATCCAGATGCGCGATGAGCCGGCTGCACGGTCCGACTTGCTGCTGGCCATGGGCGATGCCTATCGGGGTTTGGGTCTGTTCAAACAGGCACTACCGTTGTTGGATGAGGCGCGCCAGTACGCCGATGATGCGAGCGCCGCAACCCTTTCGCACGCGCGCGTAATGCATGACCTTGGTCGCTACCAGGAGGCCATCGACGAGTTGCTTGAACTGCGTGCCAGTCAGCTGCGTTTGCTGGCGATCGACCAAGATTTCATTGACGAGATTGACCTCCGCCTGGCAGTTGCCTATCAGACCCTCAATCAGTTGGACATCTCGGAATCATTCTATGTCCGAGCGCTAAATAGCCAACGCCGGCGCCATGGCATGGCGAGCCGGCAAACCCAGGAAATCGTGCTGCGCTACGTCGCGCTGCTGATCTTGCGCGACCGGGCGGACGACGCAAGGCCATTGACGGCGGCCGTCGTCGCCGCCGTCAGGGTGCAAGAACCGCGCGACGATGAATTCTTTGCGCGTGTCTTGAGCGCGCATGCAATGGTGGTTTCCAACACCGGCCCCTTCGGCGAGGCCGAGTCTCTGCGTCTGGAAGAGCTTGCGCTCATCGATGCCATCTATGGACCGGACCACCCCCTGAGTCAGTCCACTCGCAATGACCTAGCCAGCGTATACTTCAATCAGTTTCGCTACGAAGAGGCCGGCGTGCTCTTCGAACAGGTCCTGCGCGCCCGCACGCGCCAATTCAGTCCCGAGCACCCGTCTATTGCTCTCGCTGCCAACAATCTAGGCAATACTCTGTTAGCGCTGCAGCGGCCGCTCGATGCACGTCCCTACGTTGTGCAGGCACTGAATATCCGTCTCGCCGCCTTCGGCGAACGCCACCAGACCACGGGCATGTCGCTGCGGGCGCTGGCGAATGTCGAATTCGACCTTGGTGACTTGGCCAAGTCCGAGGCCTTGCTCCTGCGCGCGATCGCTTCGTTCGAGGCTGCGCTTGGCCCCAACAACAATACGATGATTGGCTCGCTGAATGATCTGGTTCGTACGCGCCTGGCGCTTGGGACATCTGAACCGGACTGCACCATCGCGCGACGCGCGCTGATTCTTTCTGACGCAGAGAAGGAACCGACGCGGGCAGAAGCCCAGTATCAATTTGCCCTGCTAGGCGCATGTCAAGCGACACGAGGCGATCCATCCGGGTTTCAGGCACTGCGCACTGCACTGCCGATTATCCAGGCCGCGTTCGGTCAGCACGATCGCCGCACGCGCGTCGTCACTGCACTGCTAGCCAACGCACGGCCACCAGCTGCCGCTCAGCCGTAGCCGCGCACTGGGTCGCCAACCGCCTGCCGTATCTCTCGCTGGATATCGAAACCCGCGCTGCCTGCAATCATTCCATTTCGCAGTTTTCGCCCCCATCGGAGGGAAGGCAACCGGGATGGTCCCACTCGGCCGCATCCGAAAGCTCACACACGGCGCTCAACTCGACGGCCTGACAATTTGGATCGTCAGCTCTATCTGACAGTTCGCAACTGGAGTTCGGCTCGATAATCTGGCAATTGGGTTCAACAGCCAACGCGTGCTCACTGACAGAAAGCAGCGTGCCGAATACCACAATATATGCTGCAAATCCTTTCATGGCTCTACTCCTTAGGGAAGCTCTGAATAAGTCACCACTTCGACTTCGCTACACAGCTTAGTGCTTGCCACACCCCGAAAAACCTGCGGTTTTTCGCCCCCTGACTCAGGGGGCTATCGTGGCTCCGGACTTATTCAGAGGTTCCCTAGCTTGGTCGTGATCTACTTTGAAATATTGATGATTGCGAGTCCAGGGTGCGCTGAATAACGATGCGTTCTTCACCTTTGGCCAGAATGAATAGTAGCAACATTTACATTTTAGAGGTGGCGCCGAAGGAGCTTTCCGATGAGCATTGATCCGCAGCCAGGTTGATAGCTCGCCGAGATCTGTAGGTCACGCGTGTCGCCTGCCACCTGATAGATGCGTATACGTTGAGACGGCACGCGACACGCGTGCTCTACAATGCGCTACGTCGGGTGACTTGACTCAGCGGAAGATCAGCGCTGGTCAGGAGAAACTCTTGATGATGCATTCGTGCTGAACATCAACTCATCGCGTCCAACGCAGCTTTAAGCCAACGCAGCCGGATCCGTTCTTGTTCGAGGCGGACTCGATTGCCGAAATGCTGGTTGCGCAACGAATGCAGCAACGAAGCCTCGGCGGGATCCAGGCATGTATCGAACGCGCTGACGACGACCTGTGCGGATTCCTGTGTCCAGTGCGCGCGGTGCTCCAGCAACGTGGCTTGATCCATCAGTAACGACCGTGCTTGCGGTAGATGCCGACGCAGACGCGCCAGCATGGCAAACCCATGCGTGTCGATGTCGCCCCAGTAGTGGACGGAACGATCGCGCAACCAGGAAATTTCGGACAGCATTTCGATGCCATAGCCCAGGCCGAAGATCACCATACTGCCGCCATGCATCGGGAAGCCCAGTCCATTGACCTCGTTCTCAGTGATGAATACGCGTTGGCACGGAATCGGCCAAGCGGCGAGTTGATCGATCGGAAGTGTGAGGTCGGACAGCCCCGGCATCGGTGCGAGCCGCTCGTCCAGCAACCGCAGACGAACAAGTCGGGGCTTGCTGCGCAAGCCAAACCCTGCTTCAAGCCCCAGCGCACCCGGCGCATCGGCAACACGCGCCGTTGGCAGAGCCTGATCGAGCAGGCGCACGATCAGGCCGCGTCGCGACTCGATGAACTTGGTATCGACGCCAGGCGCATCCACCTCGCGTAGGTAGCACCCAGGGCAGGGATGCGCCTCGAACCAGTCGAGCAGATTCAACAAGCTGGGCCAATCATCGCGACACTGCAGAATCAGGAATGGATCGCTTTCAATCATCCCGCGAAGCAGCGGGCGTGCGCGCAATACGTCGGCCAAGAGCTCGACGAAGCGAGCCAGAGTCTCCGCCTCGCCAATCAATCCGACCGCCTGATCCGCACTGTCGATGCGCGCATACGCGGGCCAGCGCTGCGCGCCGAGTTGCCGGCTCTGCCGCTCGCTCCATTCGATCGCGAAGGCCTGGCCCTGAACGGATGCCGCTACGAACGTCTCAATTTCGTCGCGCAGCGCCGACCAATTTTGCAGTGCGTCGGTCGGCGCGCGGCGCAAGAGGGCGACGCGCCACGGATAGGCGACCGCGCGCGGCCTCGGTGTCGCCACATCGCCAGGGACAGCGCCAAGAACCGAGCGCAGCAGATCGCCCTGGCGCCAACGCCTGGCGATCTCGTCACAGAGCTTAGCCAGCAGCGACACGCGATCGTTCCCGCCGCTGCGCACGCTCGGCACGATAGTCTTCGATGCCGATCGAGCGGATCTGCGACTGCTGACCTTCATGGTTGTGCACGAAGTGCAGTGTTCCGACGTAGTCCTCGATCACCTGGATCTTCTGCAGAGGCGTCACGATCAACAGTTGGAATCCCAGGCGCTGGAACAGCTCCAGCGCGTAGCGCGTGGACTCGTCCGAGCCGCGACCGAAGGCCTCGTCGATCACCACCAGCCGGAAACGGCCGCTCACCTCACAACCACCCGTCAACCCAAACTGATAAGCGAGGCCCGAAGCCAGAACCGTATAGGCCAGCTTCTCTTTCTGCCCACCCGACTTGCCCGCCGAATCGGTGTAGAAGTCCTTCTCGGCGCCAGTCTCGCGATAGCGCTCAGCTGCCGCGAATTGAAACCACTGACGCACATCGCTGACCTTTTCGGTCCAGCGGCGGTCTTCATCGCTCAAGCCGGCGCGCCCCTGGAAGCGTTCGATCAAACTTTTTACCTTGAGAAACTTCGTTTCGGTATAAAGCTCCTCACCCGATACCGTATCCGCCAGGCATTCACGCAATACACGCTGGAACTCACGTATCTCTACATCCGTTGTCGGCTCGGCAATCAGCGCGATGTGCGTGCCGACGCTGTAGTCGATATCCTGCAGCGACTCGTTGATCTCAGTGATGCGCGTCTTGATGCGCTGCCTGCTCTGTTCCAGTTGCGCCTGAAACAATCCCACACCGCGGATGGTTTCAGTGCGCAGCATGTCGCGGAAGCGCGCCTCGAAGCGAGGGAGATCGTCGCTCTGCAGGCGCAGCAGCAGCTTTCGGTACTCCGGCCAAGCCTCGTTATGGCTGTCGATCTCGTTCACTTCGACCAGAAACTCGCGGCGAAGCCCATCGATCAATGCGTTCAGGCGTTGCGCGGAGCGTTCGACGGATTTCTCGCCGCTGTCGATGCGTCGCTTGAGTTCTTCGCGCAGCGCGCTGGCCGATTGATCAACCTGATTGGGCGTATCCAACTTCAGCATCAGCGATGTCGCCAGCAGTGTCAATGCGCCCTGCAGCGACGCAAGCTCCTCCTCGCCCACCTTTGTCAGCATCGCCTGCGCTTGACGCAGTTGTTCCTCGAATTGCATAGCAGCCGCGCGTTGATTGGCCAGCTCCTGACGCACCTGGTCTTCATCGCTGCGAAGCTGCGAAATCGCGGTACGGCGCTCTTCCAATTGCTGGCGCAGGGCCAGCAGCTGATCCGAGCCCTGCTCGATCTGTGTGCGCTCTTCCTCCAGGCGACGGATGCGTTCCTGACTTGCCTTCCAGTCGATATCCTCGAAATCCCGGACGTTCTGCAGCAGATCGCGAGCCTGATCGCGGCGCGACCTGCACGCATCCAGTGCGGATTTCAGATCGGCGAGCTGCTGCAATACCGCTGCGCCTTCGCGCTGCCGCTCGACCAGAGTCTTCTCAAGCACCAGACGCTTCTTCTCGGTGGACCAGCCCAGCACATAGCGACGCCGATCGTTGAGATCGAAACGATCGTCCTTCTCATGCCGGCGCTCGTTGTGTTTGACCTGCCCTGCACGCGTGACTGCCCGCGTATGCTGACGGAAGGCATCCATATCAGCCACGCAGGCATAGTCGAAGTCTCGCGCCAGCTGACTTTCCAACCAGATGCGATGCGCATGCTCACGCCGCACCTGCACCTTGTTGGGCAGGCTTCCTGGCTGGGCCGCAATCGATGGACGCACATCGGTTTTGCGCACGCGTAGATAGACCAGACGATCACGCAGATGCAGGCGCTCTACATGATCGGTGAAACGCGGGTAGTCCTGCTCATCGACCAGCAAGCTCAGCGCCAGGCCATGCAGCACGCGCTCGATGGCCGCCTCCCAGTCGAGCTCGCGCTCATCGACCTGGATCAATTCACCGACGAAAGGCAGGCGTGATTCGTCAAGGGATAACGCCTGGGCGAGTGCGGCGCGCAGACGACGTTTCTCCAGAGGAATATTGCTGGGTCTTGCCTTCAGGAGTTCGATCTCTTCCTGCAGTTCGCGACATTCCGCATCCAGACGATTGCGGCGCTCCAATGCCTGCATCCTTTGTTCGTCAAGCACCTGGTTCTGCTGCTCGCTGTCGCTGATGATGGTGCCAGCCTGCACGCGGTTTTCCGCGAAATGCCCCGGATCGGCATGCGTTGAAAGCCCGAGGTTGCGCGCCAGCGACTTGTACTCCTGATCGCGTTCCAGCCGCCGCTTGCGCTCTTCGGTGAGCAGCGACAGATCGCGTGCAATTTCGGCCAGCCGGCTACCACCGGCCTGATCGACGGCAATCTGCAGCGCCCGCGTATCCACTTCGAGCTGCTCCAATCGATAGCGCAGACGTTCGTGCCGGCGCGTCGATTCGGCCTGCTGCTGCTGACTCCTCTCGATCAATCGATGCAGCAGGTCGCGACGCAACGCCGCCTGCCAGTATTCGATGCCATCGCGGCTGCGACGATCCGTGACCAGCGCCTCTTTCGCCGCGTCGAAGCGCTCACCTTCCGCGACCAGAGGCGTGAGCAGTTCGATCTGGCGGCGCGCGCGTTCGATCGACTGATGCGCCGCGCTCAGCTCATCGAAACCGGTGCATAGTCGCTGCACATGTGCCTGGACTTCCGGCGGCTCCAGAATATTGCTGCGCACGAACTCGGTCAGGTTGCCTACCGATTTCATCGCGACCGTTTGATAGAACAGGTCCAGTGCCTGCGCATCGGGAATTCCGATACGGCGCATCAACTGCGCCTGATAATCGTTGAACGCATCGCTCAACACGATGCCTTTGCGTGTCCGCAGCGCCTTGCGCAAAGCCTGGATGCCGGCAGCGCCGGAAAAATCGGCGGCGATGGAAAGCGATTGATCGGCGACCAGATGCAGTCGCTTGGGATTGCTTTCTCCGGGCTCGGTCCACAGCACCATGGCGGCGCTCACCACTTCATTGCTGCCTTCATTGCGGAACCGGGCCAGCAATACGCTGTAGTCGTTATCGCCGCGCAGTGCGACCGCACGAGCGCGTCCGCCGCCTTCGGAGCGCTCGGAGCGATAGGCGCCGCGCACATACGAACCCAGGCTGCGCTCCTTCGCCTCCGCACCCGCGGCCCGATTGAACACGATGCGCCTGGACGGCACCAGCAGTGTGGTCAGTGCATCCACCAAGGTCGACTTGCCTGAACCGATATCGCCGGTGATCAGTGCATTGCGGCCGCAGGTAGAAAGGCCCCAGACCGCACCATGGAACGTGCCCCAATTCAGCACTTCCAGATCGGCGAGACGCCAGCCGGGCAGGCGTTCGACCGGCTCGGCCGCAGATGTCTGCGCAGGATCAACTGCCGACGCTGGCATGTTCGAGGTACTCCTGAAGGCGCTGCTCAAGACCCGCCAGCCACTCGCCATCGATCAGCGCCTTGATCACGCGGCGGATCTCCAGCACATTTGGCTGATCCTTCAACGCGCGCAGCAGGCCATACTCGATGAGTTTGTTGATGGCGCGATCGAACTGATCTTCCTGGCGCGCCTCGTTGCTGTCATTGGGTAGATACACACGCGCTTCCAGCCAGAGTTCGTCACGCGTAATGATGGCACGCGGCGACTCGCCGCTGGCGTCGTGTTCCAGCAGGCGCTTGCGCAGCAGCAAGGTCAATACGCTCTGCGCCAGACTCAGTGGACGCGACGCGACCAGACGCGGCAGCGCAGTATTGGACTCATCGCCCTCTTGACTCTGGCGCTGGCGCAGGAAGGCGTAGCCCTCGTTCTCGTCGAAGTGCAGTTCCAGCCCGATCACCGCGACGTAGTCGCTGACCCCGCCCAACTGCAAGCGCAGCTCGCGCCACAATGCTGCATCGTGATCCGCATAGACCACTCCACGCAGCAGGGCAATAACGAGGGGACCAAGGGCGACACTCATCAGCGCAGAAATACCAGATCGGGCACCGAATAGCTGCGCGATTCGTTCGGCGTAGTCATCGCGATGCGATGGCGGATATTACTATCGATCAGCGCACGGTCGCTTCGGCTCGCCAGCCACAGCCAGGTCACTACCTCGGCCAGACCGCGCGTCAACGGTCGCGCGGTCAACAGATCAGGCCAGCGCACCTCGGCACGCTGGGACAGCAACTCGTCCAGCACTTCCTGCAGCTCGCGCTCATCGACATGGGCGCGAGCGTAGAGCTGCTCCAATTCCAGCGTCGACTCACCTATGACCGCGGTCGCCTCGTTCCAGCGATTGGCCTGTGCTGGCTTGAACAGTGCGCGTGACAAGGGCAGATCGACTTGCGGATGCGCATCGGCCACCGCATAAAATGCCGCTGTCGCGGCGTTGGATACCGAATGCTGGCGCAACGCCAACAGATGCTTTTCGGAGCGGCGGATCAACTCGGTCAAACGCCGACCTTCGAGCGCTCGTTGATCGGCAACGAACTTGCGCAGTTGTTCGATCAGCGCCAGCCCGGTGCCATAGGCCGGCGTCGCCGCATCCAGCAGGCGTGGCCCTATGCCGTGCAAAAACCCCACCGGCAACTCGTTCTGAATTTCCGGCAAGGTACTGGCATGCTCGACCAAGGCCGCGAGTTCATCCTGCCGCGTCGGCGACAGAATCAATTCCCAGAACGCGCGCAGGCTGCGGCCCTGGTCGGTGTCCCAGAGATCGTCGCTATCTTTGAAGACATGATCGAGCATGGCGCCACGCGCGCCCTCGGCCCCCGCGAAACGCTCGCGCGTGGCGCGATCCAGTTCGCGTAGATTGCGTTCCAGCTGACGAAAGTCGGACAGCAGTTGATGTGCCAGATCTTCGGCATGCATGAAGCGCTCGCGCACCTGGGTTGGGTCCAGCCTGGGCGCGGCACCGCGTTCAAGTCGTCCGAGCTCGGCTTCGATCTCGTTCTTGCGTCGTTCCAATGCCTGCTTGCGCGTTTCCACCTCAAGCGCGGCACGTTCCTGCAATTCGCGCAGAATCTCGATCAACTGCTTGAGCCGTGACTCGGCCCCAACGAAACGCTTGGGCTTGAGCGCACGCAACCATTCCAGCGCGCGCTCGGTATCCGGCATCAGATCGAACATCGGCTCATCGTGTTCACGCACATAAAATTTGCGCAGCCACGGCGTTACGCCATTCGCCCAGTCCTCGATATAGGCACGCGCCGACTTGGGAAACGCCTCGGCACCGGATCGCTGCCGACGCTCATCCAGCACTTCTTCCAGCAACGTCTGCAATCGCGTCTGCGTCAGGCTGCGCTGATTCGGCTGGATAAACGCCCGCTGCAGAAAACTCGCAATCAACGGCATATGATCGGCCGCGATCAGCTTCAGCGCGGTATTGCTGCGACGAAGCGACTCCAGCGTCTCGAAATCCATGGCGTGCCAATGTAGGAGCGGCGTGAGCCGCGATTATCACCGCTGCAGCGGTGTTTGAGTATCACCCGGCAGTGATGAATGACCCGACGTAGGCTGGGGTGAGCGCAGCGAACCCCAGCTGAATCGCCGGCCTGCTGGGGTTCGCTGCGCTCACCCCAGCCTACTTTCGCTTCGACTGGATACTGACCCGCGAATCGATAGCTTTGAGCAATGCGGAAAAACTAGGTGCTGCATTCTTGAGCTTGTCCGGATCGATTCGTTGGAGCAGTTCGGCGCTGTGGCGCCCTTTATCGTACTGACCCCTGCTGGATGGATGCGACGCCCTCTTCAGCCCCGTCTCGACGTCAGCCTTTGCCACAACCTCCACCTTTTCCGCCATGCCGGGCAGCTTGCCGGCAGCAAATTTTTGCCCGAAATACTGTGCCAACTCGGTCCGATCGGCCAGGAACCAGCTCTCCATCAACTCCACCATCAGATGCAATTGATCGTCCTCTGCACTCAATGGCCGTTGCCATCGATCGCCTTCGCGGCGGGCCACGTGCCCCCAACGGGCATCACCCAAAACCGGCCCTTCCGCATCGACCAACAGCAGCGCATTGTTCCCATGCTGCTTGAGTCCACCACAAAACAACCTGAATGCTTGTGCACGCCCGCCGCAACAGGTCACATTGACGAAATGACCACATGCCTTGCTGAGCAACGCCTGGAACGCCTTACGCAGTGCCGACTGCTGAAAACGCGTGTCGCCGCCGCCCTCGACGTACAGTTCGACAGTCACCAGCGATTACCTCCGATCGCGCCTCTGGACCAAAGTTCGCCCAGCCGATATTCCTTCAGCCACTCCGACAACGCCTCTTTGTCCAGCCGCTTCATCGTTGTCGCGCCCTCACGCTTCTCGGTCACGATCACCGACTCCGGCGTCTCGCTCAGTGCGTCGATGATGACTTCGGAGTGTGTCGTAACGATCAGCTGCGTACGCGTTGACGCATCAATCATAAGCTTTGCAATCTCCGGAAGGATGTCGGGGTGAAGGCCAAGCTCGGGTTCGTCAATGCAGATCAGAGGCGGCGGCTCGGGATCGCAGAGCAATGCAAGCAACGCCAAGAAGTGCAATGTGCCATCCGATAGGCGCGCTGCTGGAATGGCACTATCAAATCCGCGTTCCTGAACAAAGAGCTGAACTTCGCCACCGGAAGGCACGACCAGAAAGTCGTCGATGCCCTCGTAGACCTGCTGGAATAGCGACAGCAATTTCTTTTTTGTCGACGTGCTTTTCATCAGGCGAGCAAGGACCAACGCCAAATTTGAGGCGTCGCCTTCGAGTACATCGCTGCGCATGTCCGCAGGCTGTGGCCTGCGGCATTTCGCTTCGCTACCGAATGACCAGGGTGGCAGGCTAACAATCGACTTGTAGTTGTTTGCGACATCCCAAAGCGGCGTACCTACCTGAGCAATTTGGGCCAAAACAGATTGATGTCGCTCCAACTTCACCGGAGCAGGTGTACCCAAAATCGGCGGCAGCTTCCGTGTCTCCATCTGTGGTGAGTTTGCAAACAGCGTCGTTAACGCTCGTTTCCGATCTTCAATCCAGTCGCCGACCACTACTCGGCCCTCCACACAATCGAGCACATCCAAAAACAGGCCACTCTCGTCACCGACGGCAACCCGCTCCCGCACGAACTCAGCGCCCCAGGGCGCTATCATGAATTGGACGTCATGCTGAGTGTGCGGATGCAGATGCGTCACAGCGAGACGGCAATGTGCGTCCTTTGGGGCTCCCCGCCAAACCATATCCGACATCAGTCCGTGCTTGCGCATCGACGCGAAAACCTCTGCCGGCATCGCCTTAAGAAATTGCAGAGCGAGCAGGAGATTCGACTTCCCGCTCCCATTCGGCCCAATCAACACGTTCAGCGGCCCAAGCTCCAGATCGAGCCCGGGATCGCCGAAAGACAGCAAATTGGTGATTTTGAGGTGTTTGAGCATGGAATCGACTATACGGCCTGGGTCCGGTTGGCAGCAAACACCGGCGGGGTCCGAGGTGCGTCATCGCTTTGCTGTTGTAGAGCGGACCTTGGTCCGCTGCCGTTGCTTTTTTGCTCTCGGATCATACCCAAGAGCCAACGGCAGCGGAGCAAGCCCCGCCTATGACCGAGGGGGCTTTCG
>JANMUE010000074.1:0-9475 GCA_031391205.1 Lysobacterales bacterium
GGGACCTACCTGTGGTGGTACTATTCTCGCCGCCCCGAGCCGCTCGGGCGAGCGCGACCGACCACCGGTCGGACCCACACGGCGCTCCCACGTTTGCTCAGCGTTCGATACGGTAGTTCACCGCCGCGCGCTGGCGGTCGCCAATGTTCGCCTCGACATCAAAATGTTCGTTGATCAGATACCGTACGGTAAACACTTCGCCGCGGGTCAGCAGGCCAATACCGTAGCCGACGTAGAGACGTGGCGACAGGTATTTGCCGATGGTGAATGCCTCGCCCTCCAGCCCGGAGTTGGAGGAGACTCCCAGTTCGTCCAGACCCAGGTTCTTGGCCAGCATGTCGCCGCCGATGGTGCCCAGAGCCAACGCCGCGCCGGAAAGTTTGTTGGCATCGCTGCCGCGAACATCGCGCAGCCGCCGGCCGGTGACCAGCAGCGCCAGTGCCTCCGATTCGCTGGTGGCCGGACGTGCGTAGACACGCGATATCAAACGTTTCGCGGTACCTGTCAGCTCGATGCCGGCGGTACTGTCACCGATCTTGCGTTCGGCGCGTACGATGACAGTCGGTTCATCCAGTGGGCTGCCGGCGTAGAGCAGTTCGCCGCGCGCTACGCTGAGTTTCTGTCCATAGGCGTTGTAGGTGCCGGTGACGCCGAGTTGCCCGGTTGCGCTGGCGGAACGGCTGCTGGATTGGCGCACCGCGAGTTGGCCGCTCAGCCTGCCGTCAAATCCGAAACCCTTGAGCTGCACGTCTTTGCCCATGCGCACATCGACGCGGGCGCGCCAGCGCTCCGCCGGAGTCTCGTCAGGCGGATCGTCGACGATCACCACGTCCGGGCTTTCGCGCGCATTGCCGCTGATCTGGTCCGCCTGGATACGTGCGCGTGGAATGTCGACGGTGCCGGTGAGGTTCCAGCCGCCTTTGTCGCGTTCCAGCAGGAGATCGGGTGTAGCCGTCAATGCCAGTTCCGGCGTATTGGAGAAGCGCACGTTCTCGCCCTTGATGGCGAGCGTCAGCTTGCGTTCGGTTTCGTCGCTCCAGCGCCCATCGACGGTGAGCGTGCCATCCCCCGACTGCACCGCGCCGCGCAGTATCAAGCCTTCGGGTACGCCGGCCAGCGCGACCGATCCGTTCTTCAACAACAGGCCCAGGCTCGGCACCTCGGCATTGAAATTGCTGAGTGCTACCGCGCCTCCGATGCGGGATCCCTGGGCGTCACGTTGCAGCCGGAATTGGCCGTTGATCTGTCCACTGGGATTGGCAATCTCGGTGGTGAAGGCCTCGATCGCATCGAGCTGGCGGATCAACACACTGACGTTGCCGTCGTAGCCGATCGCACCAGAGGAATCGCGCTGCAATTCGAAGCGTGCGTCGGCATGGCCATCGGGCAGCAGTTCGGTAGAGACAGTGGCGTTCCCGCGGGTCCCATCGAATTCGCCCTGTATCTGCAATGCACGATAACCGAGCAGTAGATCAGCACGGTCGCGCAGCACCAGCCGGCCTTGCTCCGAGGTGAGATTGATACTGGCGCTGACCAGGCTGCCGGCAGACCACTGCGCGATCGCATGTCCGTTGAGCACAGCATCCTGCATTGCATAGCCGGAATCTTCGGTCAGGCTGGACAACCAGCTCAGCGGCAGTGCACCGATGTCGAGCGCCATCTTGCCGTTGCCAGCGCTGTAGTCGCCTTCGGCGCAGAGGCTTGCCTGCTCGCTGCCCGTCCAGCACGCCTTGCCGAGCTCGACGCGGCCTTTTTCCAGCGCCAACCTGAAGGGCTGTTGCAACCGCAGGCTGCGATCGCCGGGTACCGCGAGCGCCAGCTGCTCGATTACGCCGTTCCAACTTTCCGGCGACCCGCTGCCGTTCGCGGCCAGTTCGATGCGACCGCGTTTGCTGCCGAGGTCAGCGAGCAGCCGATGCGCGCTCATGCGGCCGGTCAGCGCCAGATTGATCTGCTCGATGTGCAGTTCACCGGCAATGAACCCGCCGAAATTAGCCTTCAGGTCGGCTTCCGGATCGTCGCCAGTACCTATGCTGCCATTCAGCGACAACGTGCTGAGCGAGTGCTCGTTCCACCGCAGCGCTTCGCCACTGGCATCGATGCGCCAGCCGGTGTCGCGCGCCGCGGTCAGCTGCAGCTTGCCGCCTGCGCTGGGATGCAATGCCGCGAGCTCAGGTGCATCGAAGATGATTGACAGCGGATCCGGCCCGCTGATGTCGCCACGCAATTGCACATGCGCGGTGCCCAGGCGGCCTTCCAGATCGGTTTCGTGCAGCGTGTTTGCGGAGATCCGCGCGGTGCCGTTCAACGAAAATGGCTGACCGCGCAACTGGCCATCGACATGCGCGATCTCGAGCACGCCGTCGACGCCAGCCTCGCCCCAATTGCCGTTCCAGCTCGCCTCGCCGCTCAGCGCGCCGGGCCAGTCGGCGGCGAACATCGATGGATCGAATCGGTCCAGCCTCAGCGCAAGTTTTGCCTGCGCGCCGGCGGCGCGAGTCAATGTGCCATCAATGTCGAGAGCGCCGCGCGGCAGCCGCAGTTTCAATGCATCGAAAATGATGGACGCTTTGCCGACAGTAACGGTTCCGGTTACCGTACCGGGCGGCAGACCTTGCTGTGTCACGGTCAGGTCGGGGACGATGGTCAGCTCGGAATAACTGCCGGTTGCAGCCAATGTGCCGGCCACCTGTAACGGTGGCCGGCCTTCCGTTTCGAAGCGCAGTGCCTCGCTGGAAATATTCAACGCCAGCAGTTTTTCATCGGAGATCGGCAGCATGCCGCTCACCAGCACCGTGCCGGTGTCAGCGATATCGACCGCCAATGCATCGATCTGCAGGCCCGAATCCTGCCATTGCAACTGCGCGTCTTTTACGGTGGCGCGATGCGGGCCGAGTTCAACCGTTGCATCCACGCCGATCTGGCTGGCGTCGCGTCCGAACTCCAGTTCGGCGAGCACCGGTAAGTTGGCGGGCAGGCCGAAGCGCGAGGCGTTCTGTGTCGGCAGCGACAGTTTGGCGCGAAAATCACCGGCGCGTTTGCCTGGGGATATCTGCAACACCGCCTGCAGCGGCTGTGCGATCTGCACGTCGATAGTCGTCCCCGGTTTGCGCGACAGCTTCGCCTGCAGCGGATTGCCTGAAGCATCGCTGCTGGCGAGCGCGAGCTCGGCATGTTCGATCAGCCAGGCATCGGCGAGGTCGATGCCGATATCTCCGGTCAACGCGTAGTCCGTGTGTTGCAGCGTGGTGCGCTCGATGGTGATACGGCTGCCAGCGAGATCAACCGCAGCATCCAGCGTTTTCCACACCATGGGTTCGGCACCTTCGCGATCGATGCGCAGGCCGCGGGCGGTCAGTCGTGCGATATGAACTGTCGGCAGTGACGGCGTAGCCGCCGCTTTGTCAGCGCCGCCTGTCGCTTCGGATTTTTTCAGCAGCAATCTGAAATCGACGACATCAAGCGTTTCCAGGCTGATGCGACCCATCAGCAGCGGCGCGAGTTCGAGCGAGGCGCTTAGCTGCTGTGCGTTGAACTGCACCGTGGCACTGGCGAAAACCATGCGATCGAATCGGGCGATGCCGCCGAGCGTGCCACTGGCCTGTCCGATGCTGAGCCCCGGCACTGCCGACTGCACCCGCGCCACGATGAAACGCAGACCGGACTCGGTATGCAGCAGCCAGGCACCGACGAGCATGCTTGCTGCCAGCACGCCGGCCGCGGTCCACAGCAGTATGCGCCGCCGCGTCACAGGTCAGGCCCCGCCGAGATATGCAACTCGAAGCTGCTATCGGGATCGTCCAGCCCGTGCGCGATATCCAGGCGGATCGGTCCGACCGGCGAGGTCCAGCGCACGCCGACGCCAACGCCGCGGCTGAGATTCGGGCGGCCGTTGGAGAACACATCGCCGGCATCGACGAACAGTGCGCCGCTCCATTTGGGAATGAACTCGCGTTCGAACTCCACCGATGCCGTTGTCAGATAGCGGCCGCCGATCGGCGTGCCCTGTGCATCGCGATCGCCCAGTTGCTGATAGCCGTAGCCACGCACACTGCGATCGCCGCCGGCGAAGAAGCGCAGCTCCGGAGGCAGGCGATCGAACTCGTCTACTTGCGTGGCGCCCAGCTCGCAGCGCAGCAGCAGCCGCGTCTGCGGATTGAAAGAATGGATCCAGCGCCCTTCGACCTGCGCCTGCAGGAAGCTGACGTCCGACAGCAGCGATTCGCTGCCGCCCCGCAGCCCGACGCGCAGCGAGCCGCCACGCATTGGCCGGATGCGGTCGTTGGCGAAGACGCTGATGCCGTTGAATTCCGGATAGACCACGGTGCTGCGCTGGCGTTCATCGAGCACGTCGCGCGTACCGACCAGGAAGCTACCGCGCAATGCGTTGATCGACAGCGTGGCGTTCCACCATTCCTCGGTGTGGCTGATACCGGCGCTGTACAGCGTCGACGTGGCATCGACCGCTTCTGTCTCTTCGTCGCGGTAGCGCGTGCCCAGGAGATAGTTGCGGCGCGCGTCGCTGTGGTGGGGAATGCGGTAGTCGAGCATGCTCGATTTCAGGTTCTGCGCGATTTCGGTCTCGCTGGCGAAGGTGTGGCCACGTTTATTGACCCAGCGTCGATCCAGGCCGAAGCGCACGCCGGCGCCGTAGTCCGTGTCGTAGGAAAGGCCGGCGCTGTAGGCCGAACGTTTTGCCGGCGTCAGCGTCACCTGGATCGGAACATGCAGTTCGCTGGCCTGCTCGACGTCGGGCACGACCTCGATGCTGGAAAAATAATTGGATGCCGCCAGCGCCTGCTGCAGAGTTTCGATGCGGTGCTGGTCGTAGCGGTCGCCGTCTTTCCACGGCACATAGCGGCGCAGGAAGGCATCGTCGAACTGGGCGCCTTCGAATGTAATGGCGCCGAGCAGATAGCGTGTGCCGGAATTCCAGTTCAGGTGGATGTCGGCAGTGCTCGCACCGCGGTTGATTTCTACACGGGCGTTTACCGTCGCCTGATCGAAATAGCCGCGGCGCTGCAGGGCGCGCTCGATCAGCGACTTGTTGATTTCGTAGGTGACATGGTCGAAAACTTCGCCCTTGGCAGGATGAAAGCTCAGCAACATCTCGGCGATGCGTTTGTTGCGGCCCGCGGCGCCTTCGATCGCGACCTGCACGCTGCGCACCCGCACGGGTTCCCCGCGAGTCACTACCACCTCGATCAGTCGCGGCTTCTGGCCAGCTTCTCCGCCCGTTACCGCGGCGTTCGCCTGGTAATAGCCGAACGGCTGCATGGCTTTGCGCACCTCGGCTGGAATTGCAGCGATCAGCCGCTCCAGGCGCGCGCTGCCTATGCTGTTGCGGGTTTCGTAGGCCGCCAGCGACAACGCCGAATGCACCGCGGCGCGCTGCGGATCGTCGATGCCGGTCACGCTGACGACGACTGCCTTGGCCGGAGTTTTCGCATCCCGCGCAGCCGCAGCGTCGATACAAGTGCCGAGCAATACCAGTATCAGCAACCGCGTTGCACGTTCTGCGATCCGGACATGACGTGCTGATGCAGGCATCTTAATCATCCTGCCTGGTCTGCGGACATGCTACTGAAATCGCGATTTCGGCAGCGCCAGCCACTGCAGCGCGGTGCCGTTGAACAGGCGCTCCTGAGCGATCACGTCCAGTGATAGTGCGTCGATGCCACTACCGGGTTTCTGCTCGCCAAGGGGAAACGGATAATCGGTACCCAGCATCACCTGCGACGCACCGACTACGTCGATCAGGTAGCGCAGTGCCTGTGGATCGTGCACACAGGAGTCGAAGAATATCCGCGAAAAGTATTCTCTAGGGTTGCGCGGATTGTCCATCGCGACCAGATCAGGGCGCATGTTGAAGCCGTGTTCGATGCGCCCGATGGTGAACGGAAACGAGCCGCCGCCATGTGCGAAACAGATGCGCAGCCTGGGCAATCGTTCCAGCACGCCGCCGAAAATCAACGAACATGCGGCCCGTGATTGCTCGGCCGGCATACCCACCAGCCACGGGAGCCAGTAGTTGGGCATGGACTCGGTGCCCATCATGTCCCAGGGATGGATCAATACCGCAGCCTCCAGATCCTGCGCGGCCTGGAAAAACTCGAACAGCTCCGGCGCGTTGAGGTTCCAGTCGTTGACGTGTGAGCCGATTTGCACGCCCTGCAGGCCGAGCTGGTCGACGCAGCGTTCCATCTCCTGAATGGCCAGGCGGGGCGACTGTAATGGCACTGTGCCGAGCCCGGCATAGTGGCGTGGAAATTTTCGGCAGACCTCGGCTTTGTGATTGTTCAGGTGCTGATGCAGATCCAGCGCCTGGTGCGGTTTGGCCCAGTACGAAAACAACACCGGCACGGTGGAGATCACCTGCACCTGAACGCCGAACTGCGCATACTCGCTGATGCGCAGCTCCGGGTCCCAGGTATTCGGCCAGATCTCGCGAAAGAACTTGCCATCCTTGTAAATGCGGTGCCGGCCTTCGCGGTGATGGATCACTGCGAAACGATCGTCGCCGTATTTCTCGGCAAGATTGGGCCAGCTCTCAGGGAGCACATGGGCGTGGGTATCGATCTTCAGCATGGCCACATTCTAACCTGTAGCAGCGGCGCGTGAGCCGCGTTTGCTTCGCGCAGCAGCCGTCACGCTGAGAATGATCGGTGCCGCACAGACAATCATTCGCGGCGTATGAGTGCCGTGCCGTCAGCCGTAGCGAGCCGGTGCCGGATTCAGATGCCCACAAGCCTTGCAAGTGCGTCGCTCGATCGAGGTATAGAACGCGTCGAAAACCGCCAGGAATTGCATTTCGATGTTGTCGAGATGAAAGAATGACTCATACAGCTTGTGGTTGCAGCGATCGCAGAACCACATCAGGCCATCCTGTTCGTGTGCCAAGCGTTTGCGCTCAATCACCAGACCCACCGAGCCTGGCATGCGCTGCGGCGAATGCGGGATGCGCGCTGGCAGGTAGAAGATTTCGCCGGCCTTGATCGGAATATCGCGCGGCTGGCCGTTCTCCTGAACGCGCAGCACCATCTCGCCTTCGAGTTGATGGAAAAACTCCGGGCCTTCTTCGTAATGATAGTCGGTGCGTTGGTTCGGGCCGCCGACAATCATCACGATGAAATCGCCATCGATGATGCACTTGTTGCCTACCGGCGGCTTGAGCAGATGCCGGTGCTCGTCGATCCACTGCTGGAAGTTGAATGCAGAAGGCAGCGTCATGACGGGATGGCTCGCGCAATACGGGCCGACAGTGTAGCGTTGTGGGCCCTTGGGAGCCGATGAGCAAATTCGGAATCGCGACAGCCCCCTGAGCGAACTCTGAATAAGTCCGGAGCAGTAAAAGCCCCTGAGTCAGGGGGCGAAAAACCGCAGGTTGACCAGCTTCTCTGTTGAGAGCGACCAGCTGACGCTGTTAAGTGCGACTAGCTCCGCGGTTGAGAGCCGGGGTGTGGCAAGCAATAAGACGTACGGCGAAGTTGAAGTGCCGAAGTATCCAAACCTTCCATAGACGAGAGCTGAAGATGCGCCCATTCGCCTTGTGCATGTTACTGACCTTGGTTGGCTGCGGTGGAGACAACGAGGACGCGGAGGTCGAAGAGAGTGGGGCCTGGGATACATTCATCGGCGCCATGTCCGATGAGATACGCGGTGAACCCAGCGCAGCAGCGTTTCGTGAAGTCAGGCGCTTTTCCAAGGCGAACGTATCGTTCAACCATCCAGAGCTGCTCAGAGTGCGGGTCGATATGGATGAGTACCCGAGTTGGGAATTCAGTCGCGGCGAGTTCGAACTTGAATTGCACGCGCCGGACTTCCCGTATTCTTCGGAAACCTATCTTGACGCTCTGGTCGTCGCGTTTGGTCCGGACGAATCGGCTGAGGGCGCCTCCGAGGCGCCGCTCAAGGTGGAGTGGTGTGGCACATCGATCACCGGGGTGGTGCGCCATATGAACATGTTCGGCGATCATCATCGTTATCAGGGATTCGACCTTCCCGCTACCGAGGACGGCAGCCGTTTTTTGATTTTTGGCGACATGCTGCAGAACGGCCGCTGGTCGACAACGGCGCAGGCAACGTTTGATGCGGTCAGCGCCAGCATCCAATGTGAGAAACCGACGGTCGAAGAATGATCGGCGCTACTCAGGTATCGCGGCTGTGCACTTCAACTCGATCGCAATGGGTGTCGGCAGCGCGGTGATGCCCAACGTCGTGCGGCAGGGCTGGGCCTCGCCGAAATATTCGGCATAGACGCGATTGTAGGCAGCGAAGTCGCGCTGCATATCGGTCAGGAACACGGTGACATCGACCAGATCTTCCCAGTGTGCACCACTGGCTTCGAGCACTGCGCGCACATTGGCGAACACCTGGTGGCACTGTGCGACGATGTCGTAGCCGACCAGTCCGCCGTCGGCATCGTAGACATTGCCGGGAATCATATTGTTGCCCGGTGTGCGTGGGCCGACACCGGAAAGAAACAGCAGATTGCCGACACGGCGCGAATGTGGGTAAGCGCCGACCGGCGCAGGAGCGGTGTGAGTGACGATCTGGGTCAAGTTCCATCTCCCGTCTTGTACAGGCGCGCGACGGCGGCATCATACGCTGTGCGCACATCGCAACCCGCCGCAACCGAGAAGCGCAGATCGTTGATGCGTCCGTCCAGCAGGCTGTATACCCAGCTGTGCACAGTCAGCGGCTGGCCGCGCGTCCAGGCATCCTGCACCACGGTGCTTTGGCAGACATTGAGCGACTGCTCGATGACATTGAGTTCGCAAAGCTTGGCGTGACGAAGCGAGGAAGTGTCGATCAGATCCAGCACCGGCTGATGCTTGTCGCGGACATCGGCGACATGACGCAGCCAGTTATCGACCAGGCCATGACGCTCTCCGCTGATCGCAGCATGCACACCACCACAGCCATAGTGGCCAACCACGATGATATGTTCGATCCGCAATACATCGGTGGCAAACTGGATCACCGACAGGCAGTTCAAGTCACCGTGCGCGACGATGTTGCCGACATTGCGATGCACGAAGATTTCGCCCGGCGCCAGACCGACGATCTGGTTGGCTGGCACGCGACTGTCGGAACATCCGATCCACAGGTACTTGGGCGATTGCTGCCGTGACAGCTCCTTGAAGAAATCCGGATTGGCCTCGCGTGTCTGTCTGGCCCAGCGCCGGTTGGCTTCAAGCAGTAGCGAAATATCGCTCATTGGGAAAACCTCTGAATAACTTACGATTTCGACTTCGCCATACAGCTTATTGCTCGCCACACCCTAAAACCTACCGTTTTCGCCCCCCGACTCAGGGCAGCGCTGAATAAGTCCCCACCTCGACTTCGCTCTACAGCTTAGGGAACCTCTGAATAAGTCACCACATCGTCTTCGCTACACAGCTTATTGCTTGCCACACCCCGAAAAACCTGCGGTTTTTCGCCCCCTGACTCAGGGGGCTATCGCGGCTCCGGA
>JANMUE010000081.1:0-6727 GCA_031391205.1 Lysobacterales bacterium
TCTGCGGCACGCCTCCCTCACCGCCGGGCGCATCGATCGCGATGGGAAGCTCGGTGCGGTATTCATGCGCAAAGGCCTTCAATGCGGCGCGGCTGCCCTGTGCCTGGTGATGCTCGAACACCGAGTGCAGTCCGATCACCGCAAGGTCCGCGGCGGCGAACTGGCGCTGGGCGCGTACGGCGTCAGCGATTCGCGCACAGTCAGTAGCATTGCGTGCGCCGGCGAAGTTGCGCCTGCCAGCGTCTAGAAACCACGGGCAAAGCCGACGAAAATGGACATCGTGCCGTCTGATTCCAGCAGTGGACTGTCGGCGAGCTCGTCCGGCAATGCGCTGTACTTGAGGTTCGCCATAACGCCCCATCGCGCTCCGATGCGCCGCGCAAAAGAAATGCCGACGTGCGGCACAGTCCCACTGTCCGGTTTGTAGTCGACGACGCCGCGCGCGATCTCTTTATCCAGCGTTCCGTAGTAGTAGTTCGCGAGGTCGTCCGACATCCACGTCGTACCGATGTTTGGCGTGATCGACATCTGTCCCGCCTCAAATTCGTAGCCGTAGGTAAGAGAGAACTCCTGACCGCCGCTGGTATCGGTGATGTCGGCAAGCACTTCAAGATCGAGCTCACCCGCGCGGCCTTTCCACGAAGCGGAAAAGCCGGCATCGAATCCATCGTCACGATCTTCGAGCAGGCTGCGATCGATGCCGTTGATGGCAAGTTCGGATTCGCCGAGATCCTTTGCATCGATGCCGTCAAAACGCGCCTGGAGCATAGCGGCTAGCGAGAAACCTTCGTTGTCGATGAGGTGGATTCCGCCGGTGATGCCACGGAAGAAGAATCGTTCACCTTCGTAGGTGACGAGCGGAAATGGTGTGGCGCGCAAGCCTTCGCCGGCGTACGGACTGTCCCAGAAGACGGCAGCAACACCGGCGCTCCAGCGCGAACGATTCGGCGCCGCGGACTCCTCATCGACGCCCGGTGTCTCTTGCGCATACAGGATCGCAGGCAGCCCTGTGAGTACAGCCAAGCAGGCAGTGCGGATGTTCATTGTTGACCTCATGAAATTTGGTTAGTCGCATCGAGCTGGCGGCTCGACGCCAGTAGTGACCGGAGATCGTTGATGCAGTGAGGCGAGCGTGCTCGGTGCAACGCGCGCTCGCCTCATGGCCGCTCCGGTGGACAAAGGATGGCAGCGCGATGTCGCTGAAATGTCGCCGCTTCGTTTATTGAGCGTCACATGGCCACGCTGGCGCCGAAATCGCGCCATCGTCAATGCGTGTTGTGGCTCGCGAAGTTGATCGTCGCCTGCGTTCCGAGCGTCTCGCTGGAATCCAGTCGCAGCGTCCAACCGAAACGTTCGCAGATGCGACGCACAAGAAACAAGCCCAAACCCAGCCCTCCCCCGGGTTTGCTCGAAGAGCGCAGCGCTGCGGTGTAGCGCGCCGCTGCAGCAACTGCGTCGAAACCTTCTCCCGAGTCGCTGATGCACAGTAAGTCGGTTTCCAACACGATGCGGATCTCCCCGCTACTGGTATTTTCCGCCGCATTCCGAATCAGATTGGCAATAGCGATACGAACGAGCGCAGCGGGCGCTGCAATGGTGCACGGCGTCAGTGTCGGTATTGAAAATTTCACCGGCTTGCCGTCCAGCAAATGGGCGTGGTCGCTCAGGATTTCGGGGATCAGCTCGTGCAACCGAGTGGTGTCGGCGATCGGCGTGGTGGGGTCGGGCTCGCGCGACAAATACAGCAGCGCGACCATCACGCCGGTCAGCTCCTGCACACTGGTGTCGATTCGGCCCAGAGTGACTGCGGCGGCCGGGCTCATCCCCTGGATGCGCAGCAGGTCTACCGCGCCTGCAATTACTGCAATGGGAGTGCGAAATTCGTGACTTGCCTGGTCAAGCAGGCTGCGTTCGCGCTCTATGAAGCGCTGGACGCGGTCCAGGTGCGTGTTGGTCGCCATCGCAATGGCTTCCATCTCGGACTGACGATACATCGTAGGCAGGCGTTGCCATGGCGCATTCGGGTCAAGGTTGCGCATCCTTGTGGCAATGTCCTTGATGGGGCGCCCCAGGCTGTTGTGCAGCCACCAGATCACCGTCCCGACCATCACCAGGTTCAGTACCGCGAACAAGGCTGCAAGAATCGCGTTGGAGTTTTGCTGATTCTCAAGATCGGTCATGTCGATCGCCATGACCAATCGGCCGTTCTCCAAAGGGGTTACCAGTACCGCGAAACTGGGCTCGAAACTCGGGCGGATGATGCCGGCTCCAAAACCCGATTGCGTATCAAGCGCATCAAGATCCGATTCAGAGTAGAACCCCGGTGCCAGTGCCCCGAAATAGGCGGGCATGCCGGAGCCCGAGACAATACCGTCGGCACCGATGCGCCAACCGCGGACGACACCGGATTCAGTCAACGGCGTAACCGCGTGTGGATCGGAACGGCGCACATACTCCGCAGTGTGGGATTCAAGCAGTTGCAACCAGATCGGATGCTCAATCAGTCGTTGGCTCAGTTGGCCCTGGATCGTGATCCCTACCGCAAGCAGTATGCCGAACATCACGTACGTGGCGCTGATCCACCAGTTGAGACTGCGTGTTCGCCGAATCCGTGGTGGCCGCGACTCAGTCATCGCGAAGCACGCATAGCCGATAGCCGGCGCCCGGCACGGTGTGAAGCAGCTTGGTGTCGTGACCGGAGTCCACGGACTTGCGCAGCAGATGCATGTGCGAGCGCAGAAGATCCGTTTCGGGTGTGACATCGCCCCAGAGCAGCGATTCAAGGCGTTCCCGCGTGACCAGACGTGGCGACTCCCGCATGAGAAGCTCCAGAATTCTCCGGATTGTTGGCGACAGCGCGAGGCGTTGTGATCCGCGCGTTACTTCAAGGGTGGCCAGATCAAACATCAGGTCGTCGATCTGCAGCAACCGCCCAGGTGCCGACGCCTGACGAGTGCGTGCAACGACCGCACGTAATCGAATCTCGACTTCGGGCAACGCTGCGGGCTTGACGACATAATCATCAACGCCGGCCTCGAATCCCTCGATCTTGCTTGCAAGCTGGTCCTTTGCCGTCAGCATGATGACCGGAACTGTCGATTTTGCTTCGCGGCGAAGTCGCTTCAGAAAGCCGATGCCGTCCATTCGCGGCAGCATCCAGTCCAGAACGATCGCGTCGTAGCTGTGCGTGAGGGCGAGGTTGAGACCGGAAACGCCGTCTGGTGCTGCATCGGCGCGATGGCCGCAGGCCTCAAGATAGTCGAAGAGGTTCGCCGCGAGCGACGGGTTGTCTTCAACGATCAGTACATGCAGGTTCAGTGCGTTCATCACAGCTCCACCATGTGTGCTTCACTCCGTGCAACGCATCTCTAACGGGCGGACGCAAGTTCGACATTTACCAGAATCGTTCCCAGGCGATTGCTTGAGTAGCGTACGACATCTCCCGGCTGCAGATACTGCCGCGAAGCCTCCGCCTCGCGCACCCAGTCGCCGATTACAGCGCCCACCGTTTCTTTCGACGGCTCGCCTTCCTCAGGCATCAGGCGTGCCATGAACTGCGCCGAAGGGGGACGGAAGACCACGCCCTCGCCGGTGCCCGTCAGCAGCGCAACGTCCGTGGAAATGCCGACGCCGGCGTCGAATAGCGGGATTCGACCGCCTGCGTAGTTCCAGGTGCGGGTGGCGCCATACTTCAAAGCCGCGGCGACCAGCGACCGGAGGTCCTTGATCATCTCGCCACCGGTCGCAAACTGCCGGCGTTCGTCGTTCACATGGGTGCTGATGCTCGTGGTGCGCAGGAATGTTTTCCAATCCTTCGGCAGGACAAGCAAAGCCCCGACAGGGAACCGATCATCGCCACTCTTGCCGTCCGCGAATCCGTCTCCGGACGCGACGTTTTTCAGGTCGACGTTGCGCGCGAGCTCGGCGCGATCGCTGAAGTCACCGCAGAGAAACAGGCCCACGGTCGCCGCTTCGAAGTCGGCCATCGACCTGATGGAACGGTCAAATCGCGCGCAGATCTCGACTTCGTAGTCGAGAAGAACACCCGGGCCCGTTGCAATGCGCGAAACAGGCGGTGTGATCTTCGAGATTTTGGGAAACAGGAACACTTCATCGATTTCCGCTTCGGCACCATGCTCTGGGTAGTTTGCGCCGGCGGCAATCTGCCGCGTACCCACGGGGCCGATCGGCAACAGTTCACTTATCGGAAACTTGATGAGCTTCGATGGAGAGCTGGCCATCTTCTCAAGTATTTCGCGCTCGAAATGGCCGACAACAGAGAAGGGGTTGCTGTCGTCGAGGCCGCTCAAAGCGCTCAAGTCGATCACCTGCGCATGCGTTCCGTCAACGCGCACGACCAATAACGTGGTGATCGCTTCGCCGCGGCGGATTTGCGCCACGGTCAATGCGTCCTGTGGCGAGGCAAGCTCGATTTTGTGCTCCGAGGCTTCCCATTTCGGGGTGCGATCCGGCGCTCCTGCGTTAGCACTGGCGCATGCCAGGAGGCTGAAGAGCAAGAATTCTGGTGCGCGGTTTGTCACGATGGCGTCTCCAATAGTGGGGCTGACACCGTAGCGGCCGGATGTCGTGATCGTGTCGTCGTGGGCATGATCCCTCTCCCGTTTTTCGGGAGAGGGCAGGGTGAGGGAAGCGTTCGGTAGGGCCCGATGATTACGAGCCAAGGCGCGGCAATACCTGACAACCGCGAACATCGCCCAGTCCTAGACGGCGCAGCCGGCCTCATCACAGCCCAGGACTGGCCGCGCCCCAGCATGCGTTATCGCGTCGGAGCCCTCCGCGACCACCGCCATGATCGCCGCGCCCAGCGCCATGTCGTCGAGGACACCAAAATGCTGCATGCGTAGCCGGCCTGCGCGGTCGATCAATAGCGTGGTGGGCGTGCCACGCATCGCGTATTGGCGCATGGTCAGCGGCACGCCTCCCTCATCGCCGGGCGCATCGATCGCGATGGGAAACTCGATGCGGTATTCATGCGCAAAGGCCTTCAACGCAGCGCGGCTGCCCTGTGCCTGATGATGCTCGAACACCGAGTGCAGCCCGATCACCGCAAGGTCCGCGACGGCGAACTGACGCTGCGCGCGCAGTGCCTGCGGCAGCGCATGGCTGACGCAGGCGGGGCAGAGCATCTGAAATACCTCGACCAGCACCACGCGTCCGCGCAAGGACAGCAAAGAGCAGTCATCGGCGGCATTCAACCAGGACTGCGTGATCAGGGCCGGTGCGATCGGATAACTGTTCTGGTCGCTCGTGCGCGCTGCGCTGTGGCGGGTCGCGGCAATGTTCAATTGTTCTGCTCCGGTTTCGGTTCCGTTTTCGCTTCGATATTCTGCGGCATGCTCAGATCGCCCGACTGCACATCGAACACATTGACCACACACAGCAGTGGGCTGTGCGCGCTGGCGTTGATGCGCAAGCCGGCGGTGACGCCATCGAATGCCTTGTCCAGGATGCGCTCGGCGTCGTCGAAGGGCACGCGTACCCGTACCGTCGGCCCGGAAAAACGCGGCGCATAGCCTGGGCTGTCGATCAGCAGCGGCACACCTGGCCAGGTCTTCGGCAGCCTCGGCTTGCTGCCTTCGGTAATGTCTCGCACCTTCAGCGCGCCCTTGCCGCAGACCTCGTCCGGCACCAGCACCACCCAATGCGTATGCCAGTCGGCACCAGTGGTCGCGAACAACGGCGTGTCGTCGAAATCCGGATGAATCGTGACTGCCAGCGCCAGGATGCCGGCCTCATGATCGAAGCCGACATCGAACGGATCGATACGCGTTGGCCAGACATAGGAGAACACATCGGCCCCGGCAAACGCGCCCTTGCGCTGCGGGCGATCGGCACCCGCGGTGCCCTTTACCTGCATCGAAAACTCCGCCCAGCGCTGCGCACGATCGACGCGGATATCGGTTTCTACGATGTCGAATGCAGCTGCGATTGCGGGTGCTTCAGCTGCGGTCTCTGAGTGCGCCATGATTGCACCCGTGCCGAATGCAAGCAGCACAGATGCGGCGAGCCGGTATCGGCCAAAAGCTGGTGCAGTGTTCATTAATTGCTCCAATACAGATGCGCAGTCCCACGCCGCGATGATCGCGGTCACAGCTGCGTTGGAGGACAATCTAATGATTGAGTTGGCGCCGGAAAAGTCTGCACAAATGCGTGGCATACGCACTTTTTGGTTGGCAATGGCGGATGTGCTGGCAAAAAATATTTCGGAAGTATCCGGTCAGCTACGCTCGCGCTCCAGCTCAGCGATTTGATCGAGCAGCGCATTGAAGCGCAGGCCAAAACCGCTGAGTCGATACTCGACGCGTGGCGGCACTTCGGCAAACACTTCGCGTTCGATAATGCCGAAGCGCGCCAGCTTGCGCAGCCGCTCGTTCAACACCTTGGCGGTCAAGCCCTGCACCTGGCGTTGCATCGCACCCGGTCGCGAAACGCCGGTACTGATGAGCTGCAGCACCGTCAGCGACCACTTGCAGCCGACGATATCCTCGACCATGCCAGCGACGGGCGTGGTCTTGGCAGTGATTGCTTTGGAGGGGGTTGGCATGAGGGAAGCATGGGCAATTCACCGTGCGTAAGCAAGTCGCTGGTGTGTAGGAGCGGCGTGAGCCGCGATTCTCAACAGTTCCGCACCTGATAATCGCGGCACACGCCGCTCCTACACCGACATCGCATCCTGCAGCGGTAAATCAGGTCACCATCTCGTTAT
>JANMUE010000082.1:0-6742 GCA_031391205.1 Lysobacterales bacterium
ACTACGCAGATCAACTCAGTACAACACTGCCCGGAAGCAGGGGACAGGAAACGCTTGCGCTGGATACTGAGGTTCAAAGTCAAACAGCAGCATCAAAAGCAACATCACAGTGAGGTTGACGGGAGGCGTCCATGCGTGTCCCGGTATTCGTGTCCCGATATTCCCGGGGACGGCGCGAAGCGCCTGAAGTATCTACCTCAAGCCGTCGCCGGATCGCGCGGCAAGGCACGCAGCGCGTCGTAGGTTTCGCGCGTCCAGTCCTTGTCCCAGTGCGAAAGGAACTTGTCGTATTCCGCGTAAAAGTGTTCAAGCATGCTGTCACCGCCCAGCCAGGCCAGGGCCAGAGTCAGCCTGCTCGGCAGCAGTTCACCAAGTCCCTCGTCCGGGTGGATGGCGGCACGCAGCAGACCTTCAGAGGTGGTGCACGCCTCCAGCATGGGCAGGATCTCGTCGTCGAGGTATTCGAACAGCCCTTTGATCAGCCGGTCCACGTATTCGTCATTGCGCAAGGCGCCGCCAACGCTCAGCAGCTCCCGCTCGTGGTCGATCATGAGGGCGGCGATACCGCGGTACTCGCGGCCGCGGACCTGGATCCGGTTGACGCTGCCGATCACACCGGACACGGCCTGGGGCATGTCCGGCAGGATGGCTGCCAGCACGTCGAACGAAAGGCCACCTTTGTATATCAAAAAGCTGATTGAGATGGACTGCTTGCCGACCGACACCGCGCGCTCGGCCAGAAGCGGGATTTCATCGCGCCAGGGCTCGCCGCGACGGAAACTGAATCCCAATGCCTCGAAACGCGGCCGCCACGCGGCCTCGCACTGCGCCATCACCGCTTCGCGGTCTACCCCGTCGATGCGTGGCGGCGGGAGGGCATGGTCGCCCCAATCCAGACGCGAGATACCGTCGAAGGTCAGCACATATCCGAACGGCAGGTACAACCGCGCCGCCTCGTCGTCGTAGACACTGAACCCGAGCAGGGTGGCGCTTTGCACCACCACTTCCTGAAAATGCTCGGGTCCGTCGAACTCCAGGCCGTAGGTCCGCTCCCTGTGTTCGGGATCGATCGGAAACTCGATCCACTCTTTTGGCGTGCCGAGCGACACCATGCGCGCTTCGATCTCGTCGCGCAACTGCTGCCATTTCGCATACCGCGGAGAGGCCCGATCACAAAGGTACTGATGCAACCGCTCCGCCGCCTTCAGGCTGGTGGGCTGAGGGTGCTCCCAGATATGGACCACGTAGCTCATCGGAAGTCTCCATACAATAGCGATGGGTCGGCATTATCTATGAAGGGCGGTCGTTGTTCGAAAAGAGTGGGGAAAAAATAGGACACTCATTATCAACAGCACCACGAGCGATCCTGATTTCGTCTCTTGCTTCGTCGCCTGGCCAGCGGCGGACAGAAGCCACCTCGAAGGCATCGCTACCTATGGCGGCAGCCACGATGACTCGATTAACCGCGGCACCGGCGCAGATACACTACGCGGCGGCAGCGGCGGCGATTTCATCGACGCGGATGATGGCGAGCGCGATGTGATCGACTGTGGATTGGGCCGCGATCGGGTGCTTGCCGATACGTTAGACATCGTCGATCGCAACTGCGAAGACGTAGTCCTTTAGGCGAGCCTTGATCGGCGGCGAAACCTTGACCCGCTGCATCCTGCTTCAACCCTCCCCCACGGGGGCTCACACGAAGCGCTCGAAACGGGGCCCAGTGTAGTTTTTTGATGATGCCAGTTGACGAAGTGATTTACCGATCCCTGTTTCGCCTGACCCGTGATTTACCTGTTTTAGGAGCCGTTCTTGCCGCGGATCAGGGCGGGTCCAGACCCATCCACACCGACTTGAATGTCTTCAGGGCTTGCGGGCTGGCTTCAATATCGCCATTGGTCAGTAGGACCTTACCGCGATTCGCGTCGAGGTCCAGCCAGACATACGCCGCCAGTCCGGGATCGCCGCCAGTGTGACCAACGCCGCCATTGCGCTTGTGCTGCCAGAACAATCCCTGATTGGGCTCGGCGTCGCTGACTTCCTCGGGCTGAAATGAATCATTGAACTGTGGCGCGAGCATGCGCTGCACAGCCGCAGTTTCCAACATGCCCTTCTCGCCACGACTGGCCTTCAGAATCGCCACCAGCCATTTCGACAAGTCGTTGCAACTGCTGTTCAACCCACCATCGGCCCAGGTCACAAGATGCCATTCCGGAACCAGCTGGTCGACACCGTTTTCATCGCGCTGATAGAGCCGGGCTTCATCGGGTGTATGGGACGGTGATGCGCGCCAATGAGTAGATTTCATGCCCAACGGTTTGAACACATAGGATTGAGTGAACGATTCGAAGTCAATGTTCAGAGGCTTCTCCAGTGCAAGCGCCACCAGTGCCGCGCCGAGATTGCTGTACTCGAATTGCTGACCTGGTCTCCAGTCGCCAAAGCGTTTGCGAAGCAGTCGCGACTTGTCCGGCGCTAGATAGGCGGTCAAGAATGCTGCCATGGTGACCTCGGCGTTGCGACCTTTGCCGTACGCCGTGCGATAGGTGCCCGGATCATCGAGTAACGAACCGGTATGCGTAGCCAGTTCGCGCCAGCTGATCTCGAAACTTGGATAGCGCGGGTTGACCACGGGTGAATCGCCCGGCCAATGCACCGGATCATCCAGATCAACGCGCTTCAGTTCCACGGCATACGAGAGCGCATAGCCAATCAAGGTCTTGCTGACCGAACCGACCGGCTGCACGGTATCCAGCGAATAGGGCACCTTGGCTTCCACATCGGCGAAACCCTGCGCGGTGGAGCTCGATATTCCAGAACTACTCACCGTCGTCGCGCAATAGCCCGGCAGCCCAGAAGATTGGACGATCGACGTCGTTTCGTTCTGCGCATGCACTTGTGCTGCAGCGAACCAGATCGCCCAAAGAAGAGTTGCGCGTCGTATTCCCGTCATGCGGAATCTCCCAATATTGAAACATGCTTGACAATTCACGCTTTGCACTGAAAACAGCGGCTACCAATCAGCTGCCGATGTCATGCGAGGTCTGCGCGGTTGTTTTGATGTCTGTGGGGAGAAAGAATAGGACAAAATTTGAGAAAAGGTTGAAACACCCACCGTTGCGAAATTGCCTAGCCCACGCCTCGCCCTCGCTGAGGTGCCGCACCCCTTCGAAAATTGGGTGTCCAGGGTATGGACAGCAGCCTCACCAACTGCGGCGCGGACCGCGTCGAACGACACGCATGAACTTTCGCTATGTGCGGAAAACACGGCGAGGTGCTGGATCCTGGTTTATCGGATGGCGCGCTCCTGGCAAAGTCTGTCCGCATAACAAGAAATACGGGTCAGTGTTTCGATGATTCTCGTTGACGAAATGGTTCATTGACCCCTGTTTTCATCAGGTGCCGTTCGATATCAAACGCGCCTTCGGTTAAAGCTTGACGGTCGCAGGTCCGAACAGGGGTTGGCTTCGAACCAGCAGATCTGAATGACTGCGACCGTCAAGCACTATCGAGTTCACGCAATGCCGCCCGTCGTCCGAGCCATTGAAGGGTGGCCTGCGCTTTCAGCGCAAGGCCGAGTCTCTGTGACGCGCACACGCGCACCTGGACGGAACGATGGCAACCTATGAGTGATTGGCGCTGGCGCACACCAGCAAGAGCCGTAGCGCGTCTGCTGCGGTACAAGCCAGAAAGGTGACTGATGCGGTGTTGTCTTCGCATCGATTTGATCACTATGGCGCGGCGAACTGGACTCGATGCAACAGAATCCGCACCGTGCATCGCACGGCACGGGCGACTATTGCTCAAGCTCGCTCCGCTTGACACAGGCGGCTAAATGGTGACCCCTGCTTTCAGCGGCCGGTATAGCCGTCCTCACCGCACAGGAAGGCGCGACGCGAGCAGCGCGATATGCAGTGGTATACGCCGGGTGCGCCAGGTGGAACAAGCGTGGATCGGGGTAGGTCATGCTGCAAAAACTGACCGCCAAGCATGCCGATTGCAGTCAGATCGACACCCGGAATGAGCTGGAAATCTCGGAATGTTGGGATGTCCAGGTTTTCGGGCTGTCCCATACGAAACGTTAAATGCGGCGCAATGTTATGGGGCACAGCAATCGTTCATTCACGCGCCTTTCGTACCAGACCGTTCATAGACTTCAATATTGCTGTGGTCCTCGATCAGAAGCTTGCCGTCCTGCATCCGGATCTCGACTTCCTTTGCCCAGTCGTCTTCTTGGTAATTTTCTTCGCGACTGAAACAAACAAATGAGTCTTTCACTTCGTAGATAATCGGATCGTGGCTCCCGTCACCTCGGGCAGAGTTGAAGATGGTTCCCTTGCCATCGCTTCCGAAGCGCATGATTACTTCCATGAACCCGGGCGTGTTTTTTTCGTTGAGCCACTCACCGAAAATTTCCTGCGCAGCGTCCACCTTTTCGGCCTTGGCCCACACTTTCTGCAACGCCTCTTGCGTCATTCCCTTGGTCATGTTCACGACCGCATTGCTGACTTTTGACCAGATGTCGATGACGGTTTTCATTGTCGATCTCTCAACGAGGTTAAGGGGACGGGTGTTCCATCTTGGTGTGGACATGATCGGCCAGGCGATCGGCATTGGCAAGAGTTGGCAGAACTGGAAATCCCGAGCGCCCACCGGCATTCGTCAGGGAAAGAATGAAAGAATAGGACACCCACTTTTTACCGCACCAGTAGCGACCCCGAAGCCGGGACATCCAAGATTCTGACGTTTGGCAGGCCATGCGCGCCCTCGCTGAGCTACAGCTCCCTCGGAAAAGCGTGTCCCGGTCTTCATTCAGGTGTCCCGGTCTTCATCCCGGTCTTCAGCGAGATTCCCAGGTGTCCGAAACAGGTGTCAGCGAAACAGGGTTCAGTGTGATATTTCGATGATGCGCGTTGATGAAATGGTTCACTGAGCCCTGTTTCGCCCGGTTACCTCCCGGCCGCGGCGAAGTGGAGAGGTGCTGTCCGCTACGTGGGGCTTTGTGCGAATAGCGCCAGTACCATCCCCGCCGGAGTGCGCCATGTGCCGATGTATCTGGATCTTTCTGCTTTCAGCGTTGCTGTTCTGCCCCACAGTGTTCGCGGTAAGTTGCGGCGAGGTGCTGAGCAGTAGTGTCGTCCTGACCGAGGACCTGGACTGTATCGATGCGCGCGCTCTGACCGTTGCGCGTGATGGGGTCGTGATCGATCTCAACGGCCATACCCTCAACGCAGTGGCCAGCACTCCCCAGGTCGGCATCTTCATGAGGGACGTCGCCTCGGTCACGATCCGGGGTCCGGGGCGGATCCATAATTTCTTCGATGGCGTTTACGCGTTGCGCTCCAACAATCTGATCGTCGAGAAGGTCCAGTTCACCGACGTGGCAGCCCATCCCGCCGGCCATGAAGGTGGCGTTGTTCTCGCCTACTCGACTCAATCCACGATCCGGAACAATGTCTTCAAATTGCATCGGACCCACTTTGCGATTCTTGTCGAGCAACCGAACGATTTGACCGGCTCGGGTGCCGGGCAACACAAGATCCAGAGCAACGTCTTTGAAACCGACGTACACGGTGTATTTCTGTGCGGTGCCGATGCTGGCAATAACCGAATCGAGCGTAATCGATTCGCCCGCTCACAAGTTGCCGTATGGACGACATACCAGGCCGACGGAAACGCCATTCTCAACAACACATTCGAAGCTGTGCCTCTGGTGGGAGTCTGGCTTGAAACCAACAACAATCTGGTCGGCGACAATTTGATTGATGCGGACAACCACGGGATCTTCATTGACGCAACGACACCGGCAACGACGCCAGGAAGCTGCCGCACGCGGCCGCGGCCGACCGAGGTATTCGGCAATTCGATCGTGCGCAACACAATTTCAGCGGCGGACGGCATTATCCTGGGCGTCCGTTTCCACGAACCCGGCAGCGTCATCCGGAACAACCTGATCCAAAAGAACAGGTTTGAACACGTCGGAACCGGGATCGACTTCGCACCAAATACCCGCGCGAACTACGCCAAGCCCAACACGTACACCGATGTCCTCACGCCAGTGCGCGACGCCGGAGTGGGCAACGTCTACTGAACTCGATGAGTGTCCGTCGCATCGTGCCCGATCACACTGCTATGGCAGAGCTTGCAGAAAGGAAAGAATAGAACACCCACTCTTTACTGCAAAGTTGGAAAGAATTGGACACCCACTTTTCACCGCGCCACGAGCGATCCCGAGCTCGCTTCTTGCCTCGTCGCCTGACGTGCGGTGCTGCCGCGCCCTCGCTGAGCTGCAGCTCCTTCGGAAAAGTGGGGTCCCGGTCTTCGTCCCTCACTGAAGACCCCGGTTTCCTCATGCCCGCAGCGGCCAATGCGCGCCGGTCAGTTGCTCGGACACCTGCCACAGGCGCGCGGCGACTGCGCTATCGCGTGCGTGCCTGCCGATGACGGCAATACTCACCGGCCCCTTCAGCTCGAGATAATTCTGCGGACCGTAATAAGCGCCAGGTTTGGCGTCGGGCGAGGTTGCGGCGAACAGCGTGGGCAACGCGCCTTCGGCTGCGGACTGCGAGGCGAAGGGCCGCAGCCAAACGTTCAGTCGCTCGAACAGCGACTTTTTGCCAGAACGACCCATCTGCGGACCAGAGGATTGCAGATCGGTAGCCGCATAACCGGGATGGCTGCTGTTGCTGGTCAGTCCCCAACCGCTGGCATCGCTGCGCCGCTGCAGATCGAGAGCGAACATCAG
>JANMUE010000091.1:0-1477 GCA_031391205.1 Lysobacterales bacterium
TTGCCGTACCACTGCGTGGAAAAGCCGCCCCACACCGTAACCAGCCGCGACTTATTAAACGAATACACCACCAAAGACAGAATCGGGATGTATAGGAACGCAAAGCCGAACACCAGCGCGGATACCCTGAACAATGAAGTGTGCTGGCTCATGTGTACCCCACCGCGCCATCACGCGCCTGACGCCGCTGGAAGAACACCAGAGGTACAATCAGAATCAGCAATAGTGCAATAGCGACCGCACTAGCTTTGGGCCAATCCCGCTGATTGAAGAAATCCGTCCATAACAGCTTACCGATCATCAGCGAATCAGCAGGCCCAAGCAGTGCCGGAATCACGTACTCACCCACCGCCGGAATGAATACCAGCATGCAGCCAGCCACAACCCCCGGCATAGAAAGTGGCAACGTGATGGTCAGGAACGCGCGCATGGGCCTGCACCCCAAATCTTCGGCCGCTTCTAGCAAGGTGAGATCCATTTTTTCGAGATTGGCATACAGCGGCATGATCATGAAGGGCAGATAGGAATAGACAATGCCCAGATACACTGCAAAGTCGGTTTGCAGCATCACAATGGGTTCATTGATCACACCCAGCCAGAGCAGAAAATTATTCAGTAGCCCATTGGTTTTTAAGATACCCATCCATGCATACACACGCAGAAGAAAGGAAGTCCAGAATGGCAGAATCACCATCATCAGTAAGATGCCACGCCAGCGCGCGTCGGCCCGGGCAATGGCATAAGCCATCGGATAACCAACTAGCAGGGCTATCAGCGTCGAAATTGCTGCAACTTTTAGGGATGTAACAAGTGCATATAAATAGATTCCGTCTTCCCAGAGTCCAAAGTAATTGGCCGGATTAATACGCAGACGAACGTCGGTAATCTTATCTCCAACCCATTGGAGTAACGGCGTATATGGCGGTGAGTCCGTTTGTACATCGGCGAAAGAAATCTTCAACACAATCACGAAGGGAATCACAAAGAACAGCAGCAACCATAAATACGGCACTGCAATCACCGCGGTCCGGCCACGCACCCCCCAACGCGCCAGGCGCGCCTGAGTCCAGCGATACGGCGGCGTGCTTTTCACCGCACGCAGCATCAACTGCACACCGGCGCTGAACCGTTCGCCTTGCGGCGGTTGTGCCTTGCTGGGCTGAGCGGGACTCATGCGCTCACCACCACCGGGCTGGTGTCGTGCCAGCTCACATACACCTCCTGCTCCCAAGTGATGTTTTCATCGTCGTGACGCCACATGTTTGGTCGCGTCACTCGCAGTTGTTTTCCCGACGCCAGCTTGACCAGAAACACCGACATGTCGCCCATGTAGGCAATTTCCTTGACCACACCGCGCGTCCAGTTTTCGTCGGTGGTCGGCTGCTGCAGCGACAACTGAATTTTCTCAGGGCGAATGGCCACCCATACCTTAGCTTGTGGTGCTGAACTGATGCCGTGCGCGACATACACCGGCCGC
>JANMUE010000102.1:0-6469 GCA_031391205.1 Lysobacterales bacterium
GACCAGAACCGCAACAGCATGCGGGTCGGGCCCCGCATCTAAAAAATCAACGGCGCAAGCCGATGCCCGGCATCAAAGCAGCCCATACATGAACTCAGCGATAACCCAGAATAGCACGCTGCAAAAACTCCTCGGTGTCGCGACCGATCCGCGCCAGGCCTTTGAGTTCCAGCTCGAAGAAGATGGCGTTGTTAAGTTCTCCTTCAACATTGCGCACATAGCGACGGCCAAGCACGCGTACGGCGAAACAGCAGCTCTCGTATTCGAAACCGGCAAAGGCTTCCAGAATCGAGTCATCGCGCAGGCTTTGATTGAACCGGGCGATCAGCTTCCAACGCTCATTCAGTGGTATGGCGGTGGAGAGATCTACCTGTTCCAGCACATTGCGGCGGTAGCGATAGGCCACATTGGCAATACTGCCATTGCTGAAGCGGTATTGCAGTCCGGCCGAGCCGAGCACGCTGTGGTCGATTTCCGGGTCCCATTGCTGGGCGATGTTGAACGACCAGTCGTCGGACAGCGAGACGCCGACTTCGGCGACATAGGCTGAGCCCGAACCGATCCGTGCCACAGCGCCCGGCAAGACCACCCGCGGCGGGTCGAAGTAATGCACCTGTCCGATACCTACGCGTGCGCGCTCCTGGCCTTTTTCATCTACCCAGCGCGAAGTCAAGGCCAGGGCCACCTGGTCGGCATCGGTCTGGCGGCCGGCGCCGGTGAAGGTGTTCTCACGGAACAGCTGCGCAAAGCCAAACGTCAATTCCTGGGTGTCGAACAGCGGCAGATCGTCCTGATTGCGATAGGGAACGTGCAGCGCAAACAGCCGCGGTTCCAGGGTCTGGGTCCAGCCATTGCTGCCGGCGGCGCGCTCGAAAATTAAACCGGCATCGAGGCTGCTGATGGGCACATCGCGGCTGGGTGAGCGTTCGGCCCCGGCATCCATCGCGTAACCGGTCATTCGATAGGCAAAACGCGGGCGCAGGAACCAACTGGCGCCTTCGAAAGGCCAGGTCACCCAGGGGGTAATGTCGTGACGGTCTGCGCCAACAAACCCGTCCTTGGCGAATCGTACCCATTCGGCATCGACGCCGACCACCGGTCCGCGAAGATTGGTCGATGCGTAAGAGCCGAACACGCGCGGCAGACGGCGATAGGGTTCGGCGCCGGCCAGAAAACGCGGGTCGGTCACTTCGACGCGATCGCCGCCCATGCTCAGCGACCAGCCATTACCGCGGCCGCTGACATAGGCGGACGAAGCTAACAAGCTGGTCGCGACGGATGTCAGCGAGTCGCCGAAATCCTCGAAATAGCGATCATCGGAGACATCATGCAGATCGGCAGCCAGTGACCAGTTCGGCCCGAAACGCTGGCGGTGGACAAAATCGAAGGAATGGCGGACATCGTCGGCATCGCCTTCGACCTTGCTGTCGTTGCCGAGATAACTCAGATCGAGCTCGCCACCGAAAGTTCGACCCAGATAGCGGAATTCGCCGCCCAGCATCACGCCGCGATCGGCGATCCAGCGCGGACTCAGGGTCGCGTCATAATGCGGCGCGAGGTTGAGATATACCGGCACCACTAGATCGAATCCGGCGTTGTTCGAGCTGCCCAGAGTGGGCGCGAGCATGCCGGTGGCGCGCGCGTCCGTGGTCGGGAACTGCAGCCAGGGGAAATAGAACACCGGGACATCACCCACACGCAGCGTGACATTGCGTGCCGTCGCAAGGTTGCGCTGATTGTCGATATTGAGCAGACGCGCATGGATCGACCAGGCCGGATCGGCGGGATCGCAGCTGGTGAAGCTGGCGCGCTCCAGCCGCGTCAGGTCCTGCTGCGTCAAGGTCACCGAGGCGGCGCTGCCATTGCCGCGGCCGCTGCGCATCTGAAACCTGACGTCCTCAAGCCGGCTATCGCCTTCTTCCTGCCATCGCGCACGATTCGCCGTAGCGAGCAGATCGCGGTCCTGGAAGCGCAGCGGCACATCGATCGTGCCGACCGACTTGTCGGCGTCGAAACTCAGCGATTCGCTCCAGATGTACTGATCGGCGCGCGCAAAGCGCACGTCGCCCTCGGCGCGATACTGATTTTCGGCGACTATGGACATGCGTTGCGCGCTGAACATGGTGTCAGCGGTTTCGCGGCCGGCCGCATCGCCTGGCTTGCTTTCGGCGGCGAATAGCGGTGGCGCGCAGGCCAGGCAGGGCGCCGCGAGGCTGCATGCAGTCTCGGCTGCCAAGGCGGGCGAAGCCAGACTCAGCAAAATGGCATAACGAAGAGGATTCATGAACGCGCCAGCAGAAACAGACACGCTAGCTTGCCGCAAGCAGTGTGATTGCCGCAATCACCGTGGGTCCGACCTGTGGTCGGACGCTGTATAAACCGGCATTACGCTAGGCAAAAGCGTCCAACCGCAGGTCGGACCCACACAGGGAACCTCTGAATAAGTCACCACATCGTCGTCGCTACACAGTTTAGTGCTTGCCACACCCCGGCTCTCAACAGCGGAGCTGGTCGCTCTCAACAGCGGAGCTGGTCAACCTGCGGTTTTTCGCCCCCTGACTCAGGGGGCTATCGCGGCTCCGGACTTGTTCAGAGGTTCCTTGGAGAATGGTGGGTTGCACCCACCCTACATGCAGACACGATAAACTAGCCGGCCGACTCGGTCCACGGGGATTTACCCGCCCTTTCGCAGTCAATACCGTGAAAAAATCCGATTTCCATTTCGATCTGCCCAGCGAGCTGATCGCCCAGACGCCTCTGCCTGAACGCTCGGGTAGCCGGCTGCTGGTGCTGGATGCCGCGAGTGATCGTCTGGACGATGAACAGTTTCGCGATCTGCCGCGGCTGCTGAAGGCTGGCGACCTGTTGATCTTCAACGACACCCGGGTCCTGCCGGCGCGGCTGTTCGGCCGCAAGGAGAGCGGCGGCGAGGTTGAAGTGCTGGTCGAGCGACTGCTTGGCGGTCAGGAGATCAAGGCCCAGGTGCGTGCCAGCAAGACGCCGCGCATTGGCACTTGGCTGATTCTCGCTGACAATGTCCGTGTCGAAGTGCTGGGTCGTGACGACGAGTTCTTTCGGCTACGCTTCGAAGCCAGTGAACCGGTTGAACGTGTGCTGATGCGCATCGGGCATATGCCGCTGCCGCCTTATGTGCGTCGTGCCGCCGATGTCGGTGATCTGAACCGCTATCAAACAGTGTTTGCGCGTGAACCCGGTGCGGTGGCCGCGCCTACCGCCGGGCTGCATTTCGATGATGCGTTGCTGGCCCAGCTCACCGCCATGGGCGTGCACTTCGGACATATCACCCTGCACGTCGGCGCTGGCACATTTCAGCCGATGCGCGTAGACAGCGTGCATGAGCACCGCATGCACAGCGAGTGGCTGAACGTGGGCGCCGAATTGTGCGAAAAGATCCGGCGCACGCGGACTGCCGGTGGCCGCGTCGTGGCGGTCGGAACCACCGTGGTGCGGGCGCTGGAGTCGGCAATGCGCGATGGTGAGGTGATGCCGTTCGCCGGAGAGACGCGCATTTTCATCTTCCCCGGCTACAAGATTCTCAGCGTCGATGCGCTGCTGACCAATTTTCATCTGCCCGAATCAACTTTGTTGATGCTGGTTTCTGCATTTGCCGGTCGCGAGCGCGTGCTTGCGGCATATCGGCATGCGGTCGCGCAGCGCTATCGATTCTTTTCCTATGGCGATGCGATGCTGATCCTGCCGCGCTCTTCAGCTACGCGCTCCTCAACTACGCGCTCTTCAACTGACGGTGCACCGCATGCGCTTTGAATTCATTGGAGGTTCGGCCAAGGCGCGCCGTGGCCGTCTGCATTTCGACCGTGGCACGGTGGAGACACCGGCCTTCATGCCGGTAGGCACCTATGGCTCGGTGAAGGGCATGACGCCCGAGCACATCCACGCCATCGGCGCGGAAATCATTCTTGGTAACACTTTTCATCTGTGGCTGCGACCCGGCATCGAAGTGATCGAGGCCCACGGCGGTCTGCACAATTTCATTGGCTGGAATAAGCCCATACTCACCGATTCGGGCGGGTTTCAGGTGTGGAGCCTGGCCGAGCGTCGCAAGATCACGCCGGAGGGGGTGCATTTTGCGTCGCCGGTGAACGGGTCCAAGGTGTTTCTGTCGCCCGAGGTGTCGATGCAGATTCAGCGCGCGCTGAATTCCGACATCGTGATGATATTCGATGAATGTACGCCGTATCCGGCGACGGAACCCGAGGCGCGCGCATCAATGGAATTGTCGCTGGCCTGGGCCGAGCGCAGCCGCCGTGCCTTCGAGGGCAACCCCAACGCGCTGTTTGGCATCGTGCAGGGCGGCATGCATCCGCATCTGCGCCACAAATCGGCCGCCGCATTGCGTGATATCGGTTTCGACGGCTACGCCATCGGCGGTCTGAGCGTGGGCGAGCCGGCACCCGAGCGCGAACACATGCTGGACGAAACACTGCCGCATCTGCCCGAGGACCGCCCGCGCTATCTGATGGGCGTGGGCCGGCCCGAAGACATCGTCGAAGGCGTGCGTCGCGGCGTCGACATGTTCGACTGCGTGATGCCGACGCGCAATGCCCGCAACGGACATCTGTTCACCCGCTTCGGCCAGGTGCGCATCCGCAATGCGCGTTACGAAAAAGATACCGGCCCGGTCGATCCGGCTTGCAGCTGCTACTGCTGCCGCCATTTTTCTCGCGCTTATCTACGCCACCTGGACCGCTGCGGTGAAATGCTGTTCTCGACCTTGGCGACGATCCACAATCTCCACTATTACCAGGAGCTGATGGCGGATATCCGGATGGCGATCGAAGCCGATCGCTTCGAGGCGTTTTCGCAGGCGTTCTATCAGGCCCGAATTCCTGCTGAATCGTGATCGCGCCCACCCTGTATTTTCTGCGTTCATGTTCACGAAAACGTCAAACTTGATATCGGCTCTCGCGCCGCCATCATGTTCTGCGTCATGCTGTTGCAACCATTGCACAATCACATAGGCAGCGTTCATGCCCCAAACCTTAGAACTGGCCGAAAGCCGGCTGCTGAAACCAGGCGGCCTGGACACCAATGACCTGGAGCGAGTGTTTGCGCGTCTCATGGGTCCGAGTGTCGATGCGGCCGATTTATATTTTCAACACTCGCGCACCGAAAGTTGGGTGCTGGAGGACGGCATCGTCCGCGATGGCGCGCATTCGATCGAGCAAGGTGTAGGCGCGCGCGCGATCAGCGGTGAGAAGACAGGCTTCGCCTATTCCGACGAGATCGTGTTGCCCACGTTGCTGGACGCCGCCGGTGCCGCGCGTGCCATTGCACACAGCGGCAGCAACGCTCAGGCGAAGCGTCTGGCACGGGTGCAGGGGCGCGCGCTGTATGCCCCCATCGATCCGATCGATACGGTGCCGGTCGAGCGCAAGCTCGCGTTGCTGCGTGAAGTCGACAAATTCACGCGTGCGCTCGATCCGCGCGTACAGCAGGTGATCATCAGCATCAGCGCTGCGATCGATACCATCCTGGTAGCGCACAGCGACGGTACCCTGGCGGGCGATGTGCGGCCGCTGGTGCGCTTCAATGTGCAGGTGATCGTCGAACAGGGCGCGCGCCGCGAACAGGCCGCATCCGGTGGCGGCGGGCGCATCAGCTACGCCGAGTTGCTGGAGGGTGACTTCCCGTTCGATCAGGCCCGTGAGGCGGTGCGCCAGGCATTGGTGAACCTTGAAGCCGAAGACGCGCCCGCGGGTGAAATGACCGTGGTGCTTGGCCCGGGCTGGCCGGGCGTGCTGCTGCACGAAGCCGTGGGCCATGGCCTGGAAGGCGACTTCAATCGTAAGGGCCTGTCGGCATTTTCAGGTCGCATGGGCGAGCTGGTGGCCTCGTCACTATGCACGATCGTCGATGACGGGACGCTGGCTGCACGCCGTGGCTCGCTGAACATCGACGACGAGGGCACACCGACACAGTGCACGACGCTGATCGAGAACGGCGTGCTCAAGGGTTATCTGCAGGACAAACTCAATGCCGGCCTGATGGGCGTCGCCGCCACCGGCAATGGACGTCGCGAGAGTTTTGCGCATCTGCCTATGCCGCGCATGACCAATACCTACATGCTGCCCGGCAAGGATGCGCCGGAGGACATCATCGCTTCGGTTGATAAGGGACTGTACGCGGTCAATTTCGGTGGCGGTCAGGTCGATATCACATCGGGCAAGTTCGTGTTCTCGGCCAGCGAGGCGTACCTGATCGAGAACGGCAAGGTGACGCGGCCGGTGAAGGGCGCCACCTTGATTGGTTCCGGCCCCGAAGTGATGCAGCGGGTTTCGCGTGTCGGCAACGACCTCAAGCTCGATGCCGGTGTCGGCGTCTGCGGCAAGGATGGGCAGAGCGTGCCGGTGGGTGTGGGTCAGCCGACGCTGCGCATTGATGGCATGACGGTGGGAGGCACCAAGAAATAATCCAAATGTGGGAGCGG
>JANMUE010000101.1:0-1789 GCA_031391205.1 Lysobacterales bacterium
CAGCGTGACCCTGCGCAGCGCAGCGCCGGCGCGCAGCTCGAAGGCATCCGCCACACCCAGCGAAACCAGCAGCGGCAGGTTGCTGGCCGCGATGCACTCGCCGCAGACCTTGCGCCGAGGAAAGACCTGACGTTCGACCAGCGCCACCGACCAGCCATTCACACTGACCGTCAGTCCCATCAGCGGCTTCGTGGTGGTGCAATGATGCGCACGGCACCTCAAAATACGCTGCGCATGCGTTGCGTTGCACGCGGCATGACGCTGATCGAATTGGTGATTGCCATCGCCGTCATCGCCATCGCCGTCAGCAGCGTGCTTGGCGTGATGTCGGCGCAAGCGACGCGCAGCGCGGAGGCGATGATTCGCGCACAGGCCACTGCGATTGCGTCGGCTTACCTCAGTGAGATATTGCAGAAGAATTTTTTGGCTAGTCCTCCAGGTTGCTGCGCCCGTGCGGCGTATAACGATATCCGTGATTACCACGCCCCTGCGCCTAATTTGGTACGCGATCAATGGGGCAATGCCATCGCAGGACTCAATCAATTTCGAGTTTCTGTGACAGTGGGTAACGGTGTGTTGCGCGACATTGCCGGCGCTAATCAGGTGCAGCGCATCGATGTAACTGTTAATCACCCCGGCGGCGTGCTGGTCTTGGCCAGTGGTTACAAGACCAACCACCCATGATCATGCCAAGACAACGGGGCTTCACCCTCATTGAGCTAGTGGTTGCCATGAGCATCTCGTCCATTGTGGTGGGCTTTATGGTCATGTTCCTGGTAACGCCAGTGCAGGCATATTTGGCGCAAGCCCGTCGCGCAGAATTGGTAGCGTCGGCGGACATGGTTGCTAACAACATGGCGAGCGATCTACGCGCTGCGTCGCTCGGGAATGTGCGCTACACCAGCAACGTCTCAACGGAAGTGTTGGAAATCACCTCCGGTCCGATTGCGTACCTATGCGATTCGGGCACGAATACGGTGAACCGTTATTCAGGTTATATACCGGCGGCCAGTCTTTCGAACCGGGACAGCGACGCGGAATTGATGGCAGCGAATTCCACCCGCGCGCTTATTTCCCGAGATGTGCTCACCTGCCAGATCAGCTACAACGCTGTCGACCCACTGCATAACAGGCTGGTGGGCCTGCAGATGCAACTCGCGCGCAACGGCGAAAGTCTGTATGTGTTCCGACAGATGTCGGTGGGGAATTGAGCATGCGCAGTACGCTAGCCAGAAGCAGGGGGAGCAACAGCATGCGCACTGAGCAGCGCGGCATGGCCTTAATCGCCGCCTTGTTTCTTATCGTGGTGCTGGCGGCACTGGGAATGTTTGCCGTGCGCATTGGTGGCACGCAACAGCAAACCATCAATCTCGGCTTACTGGGTGATCGTGCGCTGGCGGCAGCGAACAGTGGTCTCGAATATGCAGCTTATCGTCAGTTCACGACGGGCTGCGCGACCGCAAGTGCTACCTTCAATCTCAATGAAGCCGTGCTGGCTGGCTTCAGAGTTCAAGTGACCTGCACGGGTAGCGGGCCGTTTGTGCTGGATGCTTTTGCATCTCGTGGCGCGTACGGATCGCCTGATTACGTATCTCGACGCGCCACTCGAACGGTGCCGTAGATACGTCTTGTCGTGCATTTCCACACAACCCAGAACGGCGCCATCACCACAACGAATCTATCTCCATCACATTTCCATGTGCAGTCGCGTTAAGCAGAATGGTACTTACTTAAGCCGTACAAGCTCCCTCCCCCGCTTGCGGGGGAGGGTTGGGGTGGGGGCATTCCG
>JANMUE010000113.1:0-1465 GCA_031391205.1 Lysobacterales bacterium
CTGCCGGTGGTGTGGCTGGTGATCGTGCTGCGCGTGACCTTGAGCGCGGGCAACTACGCCATCACTCGCCCCGGCCGCGAAATGCTATTTACGTTGGTGGATCGCGAGTCGCGCTATAAAACCAAGCCGGTGATCGACACCGTGGTCTATCGCGGTGGCGACACTGCCAATGCCTGGGCGTTCACCGGTTTGACCGAAGGCTTAGGACTGGGAATGGCGGCGGTGGCTGCTGTTGGCGCGGTCATTGCCGGCCTCTGGGCAGCCGTCGGGATAGCTTTGGGGCGGGTGTACAACAAGGACAAACCGCAAACACTCAACAACTCAGCGCCAGTCGAATCTTGAAATCACTTCATCTCTATAGATCGAAGGGTAGTCAGCCATGACTTAGCTGCGGGCGCCTGAGCAATCAGAAGCTGCCTTGCAGGGACGCATACCACCCTCGTTGATCGGCTTTGTCGGCAATGTTGCCGAGATCGGCATAGGCCAGCGTGACTGAGACGAACTTGACAGGAAACCACGCCAAGTAGACATCCTTGAAGTCATCTTCCTTGAACACACTGAGGTTGTCCGACTTGGCGCGATACTCCGCGCCCAGCACCAATTTATCGAACACAAACACACCCAGACTCAATTCGGGTTGCACTTGATAGCTATCGCGACGATCACCTCCAAAGCCGAGGATGCCAAGTTGATTGGCCTTGGTGGCCCGCAACGTGGCATTCAATAAGGTGCTGCGGCCGGCAATACCCGATAGCCACACCTTCGTTGCCGCCACATAGTAGTCGTTACCGCTGTCGTGTTTTGCGCCGAGCAGCTGGGGAACCACTGCGTAATCCTCGTTGGTTTTGCGCTGCATACCCACGGCGATCTGCGGTAGCCAGCGATCCTGATCATAAACGGCATCACCGATTAAACGCACTTTTACGCCCACCACATGCTGTTGAATGGAGTAACCCGGCACGGTGGTGCCAAGATCAAAATCCTGGCGTGCATAGGACACTTCGACGCGGTCCCACAGACCCAACGCCACACCGCAACTTTTCAAGCTGAAATCCTGTGGCTGTACGCGCGTGCAAAACGCGCTGCCGCCCACTTCATCGCGGCTACCCAGCCCCGCCACCAATGCCCAGGGCACCAACCCGCCACCTGCTGAGCCTTCGAGCTGCATCACACCGCCAGTGGCGGGTAAGCGACTACTCGCGGCCACACTCAGCGAACTCTGGAGGCATGCACATAAGGCGGTGGCCGTAAGAAAAAGCCTGTGAGCAGCAGTTTGCACGTAGAAAAATCCTGGCGATGGAAGCGGCTTTTTACCGCAATGAAGAGCGTGGGACGTGATCGACTTCAAGAATTACTCGCTACAGCTCTTTACACCAGCAACCGCGCAGCATGTTGTGAAGTACTTAACATTAGGCCCCGGGTTGCCCCATTACTGTGTGATCGACTCATCAGACGAGAGTGCCCG
>JANMUE010000133.1:0-1526 GCA_031391205.1 Lysobacterales bacterium
TTTACGTAACTTCGCCGCGCCGGTGGATGCGAAGCGGGTTGAACAGTAGGGGCGGCAAGACACATGTCTATTCAATTCGATTTCTGCTGTTTTCCCGGTTCGTGTAGGGGCGGGTTTAAAACCCGCCTGCTTGCGCCGAAATATCGAATTCAGGCCGGTTTAAAACCGGCCCCTACGCAAGACGTCAGGTGTATTTTCCCACTGGGTTTATAAATGTTGAATACCCACACTCACCATTCCGAACACCCGCAGAAACACCCGCATGAGCATGAGCACGAGGCCCATGATCATGGCCATGCCGGGCACGCTAATCATCATGGTCACCATCACCACGGTGAGCAGGACGGCGGTCCATTTCCATGGCGACGTATGGTTATCGCCGCAGTGCTACTCACTATTGCGCTGACCACTGCCTGTTTAGTGCAAGTGCGTTCCGGTGTGGCCTCGGTGGTGACACGTTTCGGCAATCCGGTACGGGTATTGATGATGCCTGGCTTGGCATGGCGCTGGCCCGCGCCGTTCGAATCCATCATTCCGGTGGATTTACGTTTGCGTACTACCTCCAGTGGTTTGCAAGATTCCGGCACTCGCGATGGTCTGCGCATCATTGTGCAAGCGTACGTGGCGTGGCAGGTGCAGCCGGATGCCCCCAATGTGCAACGCTTCATGCGTGCGGTGCAAAACCGGCCTGATGAAGCGGCGCGCCAAATACGTACCTTTGTTGGCTCGGCGTTGGAAACCACGGCCGCTGCCTATGATTTGTCGAACCTAGTCAATACCGATGCCAAACAGGTGCGCATCGGCGATTTTGAAGTCCGCTTGCGTGAACAGATTACCCAGCAGTTGTTAACCACCTATGGCGTGCGTGTGGTGCAGGTGGGCATTGAACGCCTTACGTTGCCTTCAGTGACGCTATCGGCCACTGTGGATCGCATGCGCGCCGAACGCGAAACCATCGCCACCGAACGCACGGCAGTCGGCAGACGCCAGGCTGCCGAGATCCGTTCCACCGCCGAGCGCGATGCACGCATCATTCAAGCCGATGCGCTGGCCAAGGCGGCCGAGATCGAAGCGCAATCGCGAGTGCAGGCTGCCGCACTGTATGGCCGTGCGTATAACGGTTCGCCGCAGTTGTACAACATGCTGCGTTCCTTGGACACGCTGGGCAGCATTGTTAATCCACAAACCAAGTTGATTCTGCGCACCGACTCGGCGCCATTTCGCGTGTTGATTGATGCGCCTGCAGAAATAGGCAAAGCGCCTGTGCCCGCTGCTTCCGAGCGGACACCGTGAGTATGGCTGCGGCAGAAACAACGCCTGTCGGCAATCCCTGGTTGCAAGCCGGGCGGATTGCCTTCATTGCTTTGTATGTATTTACGTTACTGGCCGCCACTCGTTGGTTGTTATCGAACGTACGTGAGATCGGCGCCGAGAGTCGCGCCGTGGTGTTGCGCATGGGGGCGATCACGCGGGTGCAACAGTCCGGATTGTTGTGGGCCTGGCCACAGCCCATTGAGCAAGTGGTG
>JANMUE010000134.1:0-44736 GCA_031391205.1 Lysobacterales bacterium
CTCATTCGCGAAGAACGATTCGACGTCGGCTTGCCGAGTGAGGTCCAACTCGGCATGCGTACGCAACAACAGATTGGTCGCACCTTCGATCTGCAAGCGACGCACGATGGCAGCACCGACCAGGCCGCGATGCCCGGCAACGAAGATGCGCGCGTCGCGATCGAAAGTGCCGTTACTCATGCCGGGTGGGCACCAGAAAGCCGGCATCGTTGACCATGGCGTCGCGTCGCGCCAGTCCCAGATCGGTCGCCATCATCTCCTGGACCAGTTGTGCGAACGAGGTCTGCGGCGTCCATCCCAGCTTCTCGCGCGCCTTGGTCGGGTCGCCCAGCAAGGTGTCGACTTCGACCGGACGGAAATAGCGCGGATCGATGGCGACGATGCGCTGGCCCGGTTTCATTCCCGATCCATCCGGCGCTGCCGAAACAGTTCCGTACTGCCCTTCACCGCTGCCGCCCCACTCGATCTGCACGCCAAGTTCGGCGGCGGCTTGCGCCACAAAGTCGCGCACCGAATGCTGCACACCGGTCGCGATCACGAAGTCCTCGGCAACGTCCTGCTGCAGCATCCGCCACATCGCATCGACATAGTCGCGGGCATGTCCCCAGTCGCGACGCGCATCCAGATTGCCCAGATACAAACAGTCCTGCAGGCCAAGGTGCATGCGCGCCAATGCCCGGGTGATCTTGCGGGTCACAAAGGTTTCGCCGCGGCGCGGCGATTCGTGGTTGAACAGGATGCCGTTGCAGGCATAGAGCCCGTGCGCCTCGCGATAATTTACTGCAATCCAGTACGCATACAGCTTGGCCACTCCATAGGGCGAGCGCGGATAGAAAGGCGTGGTTTCGCGCTGCGGTGTCTCCTGGACCTTGCCATACATTTCCGACGTGGACGTCTGATAGAAGCGCGATTTGTGCTGCAGCCCAAGAATACGTATTGCCTCCAGCAGGCGCAGCGTACCCAGGGCATCCGAATTGGCGGTGTATTCCGGCGTATCGAATGACACCTGCACGTGGCTCTGCGCGCCCAGGTTGTAGATCTCGTCCGGCTGCACCTGCTGCAGAATGCGGATCAGGTTGGTCGAATCGGTCAGATCGCCGTAATGCAGCAGCAGGCGGCGTTGATCGACGTGCGGGTCCTGGTAAAGATGATCGATACGATCCGTATTGAACGACGAAGCGCGGCGCTTGACGCCATGCACTTCATAGCCCTTTGCCAACAGCAGCTCAGCGAGATAGGCACCATCCTGTCCCGTGATACCGGTAATCAATGCACGTTTCAAATCGCCCCCGTAGACATTACGTCGTCGTGATCGGTCGCTGGAAACTGTCGTCCCGGCAACCTGTATGGTTTCATTCTAATGGCGCAGACTGATTCAGGATATTCGACGCGGTGAATAACAGTGACGACGAATCCATTTCCAGCGGCACCGCGAATTTCCGCACTGTGGCCTAATCCAGCTCCAGAATCTGCTCAAGCCCGCGACACACGGCCTCGGCATCGCCCACATCCGCGCGTCGGTAACGGCCCGCGTCTACCCCCAAGGTGCACAGTACATGCACATCGGAAAAAGCGCTGCCGACGAACAACACCGGCTTGCCCGATTCGATGCAGGCGTAGACCTTGGAAGGCAGCACATAGCCGACAAAGGCATCGGCCAGTGTGATCAGGTGTATATCCGCCGCCAGCAGAACGGCAGGTAATTCCTTCAGCGAACACGGTGGTGTGCGATGCACCGTGACGCCGACGGCGCGCAGCGCCGCTTCGGCCTGGTCGGCGCGTCCGCCCGTCGCATTCAACCAGACGGCGGCGACCCCCGAGTGCTTCTGCTCGAACAGCGCCATACCGACGGCAAAGGTTTCGTGGTCGTGCGCCACGCCCCAGTTTCCGGAATAAAGGACCACCTTGCGCCCCTGCAGGCTGGCCGGCAGCGCGGCCGGTTTGCAGTCTTCATCGAATCGGACCGGCGAACGATCGCGACGCAGCTCGATACGGCTACGCGCGATGCCGCCCTGAAGCAGGCGTTCGCGCTGATCCTCGGCAATCACTTCCATGACATCGACGCGGCGACGCCAGAACCAGGTAATGCGTTCAATCACCCGCAACCAGATCGGCACCCGTTGCAGAGACGCAATCAGGCACTCTGGATGAAAATCGGCGATGCGATAGCGCAGAAGTCCGCGTAGAAGGGGCTTCAGCGGCGCGATGAAATGCAGCAGATAGGGGGGCGAACCGGTGAAGTTGATTTCATCGGCAACCACCATCTCGCTGCGCGCCGCCCAGATCAGGCGCATATTGGCACGCACCGTCCAAAACGCTCGCTGCAGCAGATCGCCGCGATCATAGGTGGGCATGAAGATGCGACGTTCGGTCAGCGCACCTTCTCCGAAGGACACCACCGTCTGTGAAGCCTTCTTCGACGAGAACCCGACCAGGCAAACATCATGCCCCTGCTCAGCCAGTGTGCGCGCATGCGGCAATGCATACTGCCCGACCGCACCGAAATCCGGCGGCAGCCAGTCACAGAGCATCACGATCTTCATCCGCCGGACCGCCTCGTGATCAACGCGTCACCCAGCACCAGCACATCCATCCGGGTACGCAGAAAGCAATCCAGCGCTTCTTCCGGGCGACAGACCACGGGCTCGTTTTCGTTGAAAGAAGTGTTCAATACCATCGGTACACCGGTCAGCGCGGCGAACGCCTCGATCAGACCGTAGTAGCGCGGATTGGTGTGTCGATAGACAGTTTGCAGCCGACCAGAACCATCGACATGGCAGACCGCAGGGATGCGCGCCCGTTGCTCGGCACGGACCGGGTAGACCTGCATCATGAAGGGCACTTCACCATCGATCTCGAACCAGTCCGCAACCGCTTCGCGCAGAATCGACGGTGCGAAGGGTCGGAACGATTCGCGGCGCTTGATCTTGAGATTGAGGATATCCTTGATATCGGCACGGCGGGGATCGCAGACGATGGAGCGATTGCCGAGCGCACGCGGCCCCCATTCCATGCGCCCCTGAAACCAGCCCACGACCTGGCCATCGGCGACCGCCGCCGCGGTACGCGCGCATAGCTGCGCTTCATCGCTGACCATCTCCACCGTGCATCCCGCCGATGCAATCTCGGCCGCGCGCTCATGCAACAGTCTTGTCACTGCAGCCATATCGCAGCCCGGCCCGAGATAGGCATGATCCATCACTGGTCCGCGTGCCCCGCCCTGCTCGTGCCAGACCGCATAGGCCGCGCCAATCGCACCGCCGGCATCTCCGGCCGCCGATTGCACATAGATTTCTTTGAACGGCGAGCGCAGTGTGACCTTGCCATTCGCCACCGAGTTCATGCCGCAACCACCGGCGATGCACAGCGCATCCAGGCGATGACGACTATGCAGGTGATCGAGCAGATGGAAAAAGGCTTCCTCATACATCGCTTGTACTGAGCGCGCGATGTCCTTGTGCTTTTGCTCCAGCGCCATGTCGGGTTGCCGCGCCGGCCCGAGCAGCGTCTCCAGCGCAGGCGCAAACAAGCAGCCCACCGAGGGTGAACCGTTTTCCCATTCGTACTCGATCTTCTCGCGGGCGTGCCGGAAATAGGTCAGATCGAGCCGGAAGCTTCCATCGTCCTGCAACAGCACCAGCTTGCGCAGCTGCGGCAGAAAACTGGGCTGGCCATAGGGCGCCAAGCCCATGACCTTATACTCGTCGCCATAGTGTGGAAAGCCCAGATACTGCGTCAGTGCCTGATAGAAGATGCCCAGAGAATGCGGGAAGTAGACCTTATCCTCGATATCGATCGCAGTACCGCGGCCCACACCCCATGCGGCGCTGGCGAAATCGCCAAAACCGTCCACTGAAACAATCGCGGCTTCGTGGAACGGCGACACATGAAACGCCGACGAAAGATGCGCCAGATGATGTTCAACCGCATGTACGCGACCTGCGAAGGCATCGCCCGGAAACGCCCGCGCCAGATGTACATCCACGCCCTCACGCTCACGCTTGTTGCGGATGCGGTCCAGCACCAGGCCAAGGTCCGGTCGCTTCAGCAGCGCATACGCCAGCTTGCGCCCCAGATTGGCCTTGGAATCCTGATTGATCGCAATATGTTCAACCGCGGAGAGTTTGATGCCGGCTTCTTGCAGGCAGTAGCGGATCGCCTCGCTGGGGAACCCTGCCCAGTGCTTGATGCGGCGGAAGCGCTCTTCCTCTGCCGCAGCCACGATCACGCCATCGCGGATCAGGCAGGCCGAGGAATCGCCGTGAAATGCGTTGAGACCGAGGATGAGACTCATGCGTTGGATTGACTCACTGTGATTTGGACTGTCTCAATTTGAAATGCACGAGATTGCATTCCGCTGGCAGAAGTGAATCTCCTCTCGCGCTCGCGGGAGAGGGCCAGGGTGAGGGAAACGTTCGACGGTGACGGGTGTTTGCCAAACGTGCCGCAATAAAACCCAACACCTTCGAACGTTTCCCTCATCCGGCCCTGTGGGCCACCTTCTCCCGCATAGCGGGAGAAGGGCTTGATTTGATCACGACGATGCCCCTTCATTGCGACGGCGCGCTTCGCGGCGCAAATCGTATTTCTTGATCGCCACCATACGCTGATACAGCGCCCGCATCCGGCAGAACTGCAAGCCATCGCGGCCGTCCAGGAATCCTAGCCGGAACACATAACTGTAGAGAAAATACAGCAGCGGGCGCATCGGTGCGCGCGCCGCGAGCCGCTTGAGCAGCGCGCGCCGTTCCAGCGCACCGCGCAATGCATCGCGCCAGCCTACGCCGGCGCCTTCCTGCGCCAGTTCGAAGACAGCATCCTGCGACGCATAACGATTCTGTCGCGCCAGCCACTCATCGATGCCCTTGAGATTTTCGTCGATCAGATCGCTGCGCAGATCGGTAATGCGTCCCTGCACTTCCTGCGTCTCGGCATGTCCGCGATTGACATAGCGTACGCGATGGCGATGCACCAGACGCACCACCCAGGTCGGATACAGGCTCGAATACTTCAGCCAGCGCCCCCAGAGATGAAAGCGGCGCCGGATGCGATATGCGCCGATCTCCCCCACAGCATCAGCCAGATCATGGCGCAGCTCGTCGACCAGTTCCGGTGTCACGCGCTCGTCGGCGTCCAGGATCAGAATCCAGTCATGTCGCGGCTGGCAGTGGTCCAGCGCCCAATTACGCTGGTCGCCGAATCCGGTGAAGCGATTCTGGAAAAAACGTACGCCAGCTGCCTGGCAGATATCGGCGGTCGCGTCGCTACTGAACGAGTCGACGACGATTATGTCATCGCACCAGGCCAGAGCTGCCAGGCAACTCGGCAGATGGATTTCTTCGTTGAGCGTGAACACCATGACCGATACCGGCACAGCGGCATCGTGCGCAGTGCTTTCATGCTGCGCGCTCATGCCTTCGTCCGCTCGCTGGCGATACGCCGGTACAGACGGGACATCTGCGCCGCGACCGCATCCCAGCTGGCCTCCGCCACTACCCAGCGCGCCGCGCGAGTACCCGCGACGACTGCCAGTTCGGGCTGCGTAAGCAACTCCTGCAGCTTGATCTGCAACGCATCGACGCTGTCTTCAATCACCCACCCGCCTGCCGACGCCTGCACCGCTTCGGCGGCACCGATCTGCGGCACCACAATCGCCGGCGTGCCGCGGGCCATGGCTTCCAGCACCACGTTGCCGTAGTTCTCGGTCAACGACACCATCAGCAGCGCGCGCGCATCACGCAATAATGTGTGCTTGCGCTCGCCCTGCACCTGCCCGGCAAACTCGACACGGTCGGCGACGCCCAATTTACGGGCGTAGTCGCGCAGACTCGGCAGCAACCCCTCATCGTCGCCCCCGGCAACAATCAGCCGCAGCCCTGGCACCGCAGCCATGGCTTCGATCGCACGCTCGATACGTTTCTTCCAGCTGATCCGCCCGAGCACCAGCACATAGGGCGGCACCTTCTGCGTGGCGACCGGGTAGTCGTGCGTCGGTTCATCGACGCCATTGCGAATGACGTCGAGCTGAGCATTCACGTCAGGCATGAAGTCCCGTAAGGCCTCGCGCTCCACCACCGAGGTCAGATGCACGGCCGCCGCCTGCTTCAGCGTGCGACGTTCGAACAGCGCGATCCATACCGACTTCAGCCACCGGCTGCGCGCCTGGACCAGCTCGCGCACCAGCATGCCGCGCGGCGAAAGCACATAAGGACTGCCTGCGCGCGCCGCAAGACGCGCAGCGATCAAGGTGGGCCACAGAAACACCGAATGCAGATGCACGACGTCGTAATCGGCGACATGCGCGCGCAGCCAGCGGCGCAGGCGCGGCGCATAGTAGAGACGGCGCAGCAGGCGGCTGGGAAAATAATGCACGCCCACACCATCCAGATCGACGCGCGTTTCCAGCGCTACCGCGCTGTCGCCAGGCCCGTCGACATTTGTCGTGGCCACATCGACGCGATGACCTTGCCTGACCAGGGCGACGCACAGACTATGCACCGACTGGATCGGCCCACCGTAACGCAGCGCCGGCAGATAGGTCGGCACGACGTGCAGGATACGCAGCGGCTGTATCGCGACCGCGTTCATTTCAACAGATCTGCCCAGATCGCCGCCTGACGGCGGATCGACAGATGCGCGTGCGCATACGCGCAGATCGCTTCGCGCCCCACGTGGAAGCCGCCTAGTTCCAGCTCGATGTTCAGCGCATCACGCAGCTTGGCGACATCGCCTTCGGCAACGATCCGTCCATAACCGGCGACAAGCTCGGGAATGGCACCGCTGTCGCTGCCGATCACGCGCTTACCGCAGGCCATGGCCTCGGGCAGGACGCGGCCATACTGTTCTTTCCAGCGCGGCGTACTCAGTGAAGGCAGCACCACGATATCTGCCGCATTCATGTAGTCCGGCATCTGCTCGTGATGCGCATCGAAATACACCACGCGATCGTGCAGCGTCAGCGCGTCGATACGACTGCGGATAGTTTCGACGTAGGCGGTCGGATAGTCGCAGAAGCGATCGATCAACAACTGCCAAGGGCGATTCCTCATCTGCGCCAGCGCTTCGATCAGCAGATGCACGCCTTTCTCCGGCGTCAGCCGCCCGAAATAGGCAATCGTGGGCGCCTGCAGACCGAGCCGCGCGCGCGTCGCGGCGATGTGCGCAACGTCCTGGATGCAAAACAGCGCCGGGTCGAATCCGAGCGGAATCTGCGTCACCCGATCGGTGAATCCGACCGCCGCCATCACCCTGCTGCCATCGCGGCTGAGTGTGAACACCCGGTCGACGCGCGGATGCACCAGCAGACGCAGTCCCAGCTTGAGCAGAGGCGCGGCGGCGCGGCGCAGATTGAATCTGGCGATACCCGCAGCGCACTCGGAAAAATAGCGCGTGCGAAGATTCTCGGCCGTCAGTGCCCATATTTGTGCGTCCGGACAGGCGTGCGCCGCTTCCCGCACCATCAGGCTGGCAGGATCGCTGTCGATCAGCACATGCGTCGGCCGCCAACGCGCTGCGACTTCGGCCAGCCCGTGCATCTTCTGCAGGCGTCCGTGCGTGCCGGAGATCGGGTGCAGACTCAGCGAATACGCAGTCGATTCGGACTGCGGCGTGTTGCGCCATTGGCCGCCGACATGCAACCGCTCGGGCACCGCCAGATGCACGGCGACGCCATGCGTCTCGGCCAGTTCGCGATAGACGGCACGATTGATCGGCTGATGGCAGGGTGGAGAAACCACCAGGAGGCGCGCTGCGCTCATGAGAAGAAGGCGATGATGCGCCGCGTTTCATCCGCTAGCGATGCAGTCGGCTGCCATCCCAGCGCCGCCATGCGCTCGATCGAAATCGTGAAGGGCTGTCGGAATGCATCCTGTCCATCGCCAAAGGCCAGATCGATCGGCGCAGCCGCAGCTGCCTGGATCAGGCGCGCCACTTCGTCCAGCCGCTGCGACTGGCCGCGGGCGATATTGAACAGACGCGCACCCGCTAGCGGTGCAGCCAACAGACAGTGAACCGCCGCCAGTACATCGTCGAACGGCAGAAAATCGCGATGGCTCAGGCCATCGTTGTGCAGGCGCAGCGCGCCAGCCGCTGCCTGGCGACAGAGGTCGAGAAACAGCAGCTTGGATTGTTCGCCGAGATCGGCGTGCGCCGGAGCCGCCACCATGTTGGATGGACGCACCACCAGCGTGCCCGGCTGCGCCAGCACCCGACGTTCGCATTCGAGGTGGATATGACCGTAGGGATGTGCCGGCGCCGGCACGTCGTCTTCGCTGTAGTGCTGCCGGCCTGCACCGCCATAGACGTGGAAGCTAGAGAAGTGGATCAGACGAGAAGTGCGCCCACTCTGCAGCAATTGCAGCGTGGCGCCGGTACTCGCTGCTGCTTTTATCGACGCATCAGCATTGCGAACCGCTTCGGCAGCGCCGGGCATCGCGAGGTTGATCACCGCATCAAAATCTCCGGACACCGAAAGCGCTGCGTCGCGCGCCGAATCGAATTCAGATACTTCAATGCCCGCACGCTTCGCCCAGGCATCGCGCACTGGCGATGCACTGCGTCGCGTCACCACTACATTGTATTGCTCCGACAATGCCTCCGCCAACCGCGCCCCGATGTAACCGCTTCCGCCAACGATCAGGCAGCGGCGCTCAGCCATGCCGAATATCCCAGTTGTACGGAATGCGATCGCTGAACGGACTCATGCGCTCGATCTCGTCGGGCGTATGCACATGGGTAGCACAATTGGCAACAATCGCCGACTGATTGCCGATGCCCTTGAAACCGTTCCATACCAGCGGCGGCACCGTGATCAGGCAGTAGTTGGATTCGCCGATGAAAAGTTCCTGCAACTCGCCGCGGGTCGGCGATCCTTCGCGGTCGTCATACAGAACGAACTTGATCATGCCGTGTACGACGGCGTAGTTCAGCGTCATCAGCTTATGGATATGCCAGGCCTTGATCGCGCCTGGATGCACCGTGGAAAAATAGATCTCACCGAACTGGCGGAAATGCGGCGCGTCGCTGCGCAACATATGCATGACCTTGCCACGCTCATCGGGTATCTGTCGCAATGGGGTGATCTGTACGCCGTCGATCATTGCTGCACCTCGTTCGAATTCAGTCCGTCTGTGCCCAGCGCAGCGCCTGGCGACCGGCGTCGTCCATATAGGCCGCGATGTCGGCCCGCGTCGCCACCAAGGCGCCACGGGTACCGGCATGCACGTCGCGATACCACGACACAGTAGCCTCGACGCTGCGCGCAAACGTCCACACCGGATGCCACTGCAGCAGATGAAAAGCCTTGTCGATCGCGAGCCCGAGCAGCCCGGCCTCATGCACCGCGCCAGGCGCCGCTACCGACTGCCATTGACCCGGCCAGTGTTCGAGAATTTCCTCGATGAGTTCGCCCACACTGCGGTTGGCCTCGACCAGCGGGCCGAAATTGAATGCCCCGCTCACAGCGGCCGCATCCGCTACGCGCGCGAGGCGCAGGTTGCCGGTCAACAGCGCGCCCAGCCAGAGATAACCGCTCAGCGGTTCCAGCACATGCTGCCAGGGCCGCGTCGCCGCGGGATTGCGCGCGGCAATGATGGCTCCGCGCGCGAGGCTGCGCATGCAATCCGGAACGATGCGATCCTCGGCCCAGTCGCCGCCAATCACATTGCCGGCCCGTGCCGAAGCCACCCGCACGCGGCCATCCGCGGCGCTGAAGAACGCGCGCCGATACGCATGCGTCACGATCTCTGCGGCACCCTTGCTGGCACTGTAGGGATCGTGGCCGCCGAGCGCATCGTCTTCGCGATAGCCGTGCAGCACTTCGCGATTCTCGTAGCATTTGTCCGACGTCACCACCACGCAGGCCACAGTCCGATCGAGCCGACGCAGGGTGTCCAGCAGATGGGCGGTTCCGGTGACATTGGTAGTGAAGGTCTGCAACGGGTCCTGATACGAGCGACGCACCAGCGACTGCGCTGCCAGATGAAAAACAAAGTCCGGCTGCGCCTGCTGCACCACGGCCTCGAGCGCCGCGAGGTCGCGCACATCGCCTAGGCGATGCTGCATCCGCGACGCCAGCCCCAGCGTCGCGAACAGTTCGGTGTCGATGCCGGCGCTGTCGCTGAAGCCGGTCACCTCGGCGCCCAGCTGCAGCAGCCATTCGCTCAGCCACGAACCCTTGAAGCCAGTGTGCCCGGTGACCAGGACACGCCGGCCGCGATACTGGCTAGCGAACATGCGCGGCTACCATATTTTCCACGGCGCCTTGCCCGATGCCCACAGCTCATTGAGCAGCTGATACTCGCGCGGCGTATCCATCGGCTGCCAGAAACCATCGTGGCGATACATCATCAACTCGCCGTCGGCAGCCAGACGCTCCATCGGCTCGCGTTCGAGAATCAGGTCTTCGCGATCGTCAAGCACGCGCTCAAGCACCTCACGCTGAAACACGAAGAACCCGCCATTGATGCGGCCACCGGTGATCTGCGGCTTCTCGCTGAACTTGAGCACCTGCCCGTCCTGCACACTGAGTTCGCCGAAGCGCCCGGGCGGCAGCACCCCGGTCACGGTCGCAAGCTTGCCGTGCCCGCGATGAAACGCCATCAACGCGGCGACATCGACATCGCCGACACCGTCGCCATAAGTAGCGCAGAAGCAATCGGCATCCTGCAGAAAATGCCGCGCGCGACGCAGGCGGGCGCCGGTCAAGGCATGTTCGCCGGTGTCGACCAGGGTCACCTTCCAGGGTTCGCTCGGCGTGCCGTGAAACGTCAGACGTCCGGCATCGGTGCGGCTCAGATCGATGGTCACATCGGTGGTGTGCGCCGCGAAGTTGAGAAAAAATTCGCGGATCACATCGCCCTTGTAGCCGAGCAGCAACACGAACTCGTCGATGCCGAAAGCCGCATAGCCTTTCATGATATGCCAGAGGATGGGCTTGTCGCCGACCTGCACCATGGGTTTGGGAATCAGATCGCTGATTTCGCGGATGCGGGTACCGCGACCACCACAGAGAATGACTGCTTTCATCGTGCGAGGTTACCAAAGTCCCTGCGCGACTGCGCAGACTGCGCCGCCTGCACGCTGCGCTGCGCGAGCACCGGCAGCGACAGCAGAAAACCCAGCGCCCATCCCATACAGAGCAGAACGAAGAGATCGCCATAGGCCTGCGCAGCGACCGAAAACGCCGCCACGTTGGCCGCGAGGAATGCGACCAGCCCATAGCCGAAACGCGCATGCACCGCCGAGGTGACTGCCAGAAAATGCAGCACACGCCAGATGTATCGGGTCAACGCATAGGCCAGCCAGATCACGATCAGCAAACCCGGAATGCCCAACTCCATCGCGAGCTTGCCCAGCCCACCCTCGGCGGCGCCGCGATTGAGCACGTCGTCGGCGCCGAAATGCTGCGCGCCCTGACTGCCGGTGCCGAGCCCGGCACCAAACACGCCGAATTGCTCGACCACCCATGACACCGGCTCCAATCCCAGTTGCGAGATGCGGTCCGGTATGTCTTCGACCACCGAGCGCGTACGCAGCGCGTAGGCCTGATACATCTGATCCGGTGCCACCGTCATATCGTGCGATCGGAAACTGCGATCGCCAGGATCGGGCGACACCATGCCGATGATGGCGACGTACGAAATCAACCCGGCAAATCCGATCACACCGGCGATCTTGGTGGCACCGCGCTGGAACCAGGCGACCAGCACGAAATAGACGCTGATGAAGATGGCGATCTGCACCAGCATCTTGCGACGGCCGGTCAATGCGCCGATGGCGATCAGAAACACCACCAGTCCCAGCGCCAGCACCAGGCGAGGAAACGAACGCCGCTGTCCGACCAGCAGCAAAAAGGCGAAGCAGGCAATCGTCGCGGTATGCCAGGCGGCGATTTCCGATGAACGAAAGAACCCGGAATAGGCCTTGAGCGCCATGCTCACGTCGTAAATGATCAGCCCCTCACCGACTTCACCCAGCGCCGCCCAGTCGACCTCGATGTATTCCAGATACACCCCCGACAACGACAGCGAGGCGATGTAGACATAGAACCACATCCAGCGCGTAATGCCTCGCAGATCGAAGCGCACCGCGTATTGGTACGCAAACACGATCGCCGGCAGCGGCGCAAAGTAGGCCAGCAGCCCGATCGAGGTCATCGCAACGCTACCGAAGCGCGCAAACGAATGTGCGGCCTGAGCCAGCAGCACAAGCACGAACAACGTGAACGGCGTTCCGACCTGCTGGTGCCAGCCGCGAATGGAATTGGGCTGCAGCGGCACCCGCGACATCAGTGCACCTATCCAGGCCGCACCGAACACCACGCCGACCAGCACCACGAAATACACCGGCTCGTCGGGCGTCAGCTTGCGCATCGGATCCTGCAGGATCGCAAACAACGTGCACAGCACCAGTCCATAGCGCCAGGACCCGACCGCCAACACGCTGGTGAAGAACAATATGACGAACGCCAGTTCAGGAAACATGCGCTTGCGATTCCATCAGTCTGGGCCCGTTGCGATGCAGGCGTAACGCCCAGCGCATGCCGCGGACCTCGGCAATCAGGGTGACAGGAATCCACCATGGCCGTCGCAGATGATGCCGGGTGGCGATCGCGCGCAACGGCCGCTGCACGAAGTCGCGCAACCGCGACCATCCCGACTTGGTGCGCAGCGCAAAGTAGTAGGCGCCGACCGCGTGATCGGGCTTGATCGTGGTCAGATGCTCGCCATAGCTGCGGGTGCCGCCCGCGGTGACACGCAGGTGATGCAGACAGGCACCGGGTTCGAAACGGATGCGTCCGCCATTGGCGCGCAAGCGGTGCGCAAACTCGGCCTCGAAACGATAGGCGACGCGCACGAAATTCTCATCGAAGCCACCGAGCCGTAGCGCCTCATGGCGACGCACCGAGAAGTTTCCACCCATGAAGTCCGGAATCCATGCCGGCCGCAGACCAGCGAAACAAAACTCGGTGTGACGGCTGAAATCGACGCCCTCCTCCCAGGGCTGGATTACGCGTCCTGCGATCACCACATCCGTGTGTTCGCCATGTGCGTGCCGGTGCGCCGCTACCAGATCGCGCTCGGGCGCGATATCGTCATCGAGAAACAATACGATATCGCCTGTCGCCTCACGCAGCCCGCGATTCATCGCCGCGGTGATCGAAGGCGGCTGCTGGCGAATCCAGCGTATTTTCTGCTGCGCATGCAAAGCTTCCAGCCGCGCCTCGGTATCGGGTTCGTGCTGCTCAGTCTGATCGACCACCACGATCTCGTCCGCGGGGCGCGGCAGGTCGAGCAGATAATCCAGCGATTCGACCAGCACGCGTTCGCGCCGGTAGGTGGGAATGACAATGCTCAGCATGAGCGTCTCGCTCAATGCGAAGATCCGTGAGCGTCGAGATGCCCGATGTACCATTCGATCGCTTCGACCAACCCCTGCTCTATGCGATGCGTGGGCGCGTAGCCCAGCAGCCGCTGCGCCTTGCCGATGTCGGCGAGCGAATGGCGAACATCACCAGCGCGAAATTGACGATAGATAGGAACGCATTCGGCCAGCTGCGGATAGTGCGGCAATAGGCAGCTACGGATCGCCGCAAACAGCTCGTTGAGCGTAGTGCGCTCACCTACCGCTACGTTGTATATCTGGTTGTTCGCCAATGGATCAGCCGCTGTCGCTGCAAGGAGATTGGCTTGGATGACATTTTCGACGTAGCAGAAATCCCGACTCGTCTCGCCGTCGCCGTTCATGTGCAGTGGTTCGCCGCGGATCATGCCGGCAATCCACTTGGGAATCACTGCGGCATAGGCGCCTTGAGGGTCCTGTCGACGTCCGAAAACATTGAAGTAACGCAATCCGATGCCGTGGTAACCGTAGCAACGCGAAAATACATCAGCATACAGTTCCGCCGCGTACTTGCTCACCGCATAGGGCGACAGCGGTTTGCCAATGATGTCTTCAACCTTGGGTAGACCGGGGTGATCGCCGTACGTCGAACTCGACGCAGCGTAAACATATCGAGGTACACCGGCGTCGCGTGCCGCGACCAGCATGTTCAGCGAACCCGTGATATTGGATGCATGCGTGGCTACGGGGTCTTCGATAGATCTCGGCACTGATCCCAGAGCAGCCTGATGCAAAATCACCTCTGCCCCTTCGCAGACACTGCGGCAGTCGCCGAGGTCACGCACATCGCCGCGGCGAAAGCGGAGACGCCCCCGTTGCGCCTGAGTAACCCTGGATTCGATCTGATCGAGGTTACGCTGATGCCCAGTTGAAAAATTGTCGAGCCCGACCACTGTTTGATCGAGACTCAACAAAGCCTCAACGAGATTGCTTCCGATAAATCCGGCGGCCCCTGTAACCACCCAGGTTCGCGGCGCCGCCCGTAGTGATTCCCGCAGATCGGGATAGTTCATGCGCCCCTCAATGCGGGATTAAACCGCAGCAACGTGGAGGCTATCTCCATGGCTTGCATCATTCTCTTCTCCCGATTACGCGTGCCGGTACACCGCCGACCATATCCATGGACGCCACATCGCGATTGACCACGGCGCCAGCGGCGACAATGGCGCCGCGCGAGATGGTAACCCCCGGCAACACGACCACGTGCGCACCCAACCACACGTCATCCTCGATCGTAACCGGCCTGGATTCGCAACCTTGGCTGGACAGCAATTGCGCCGCAGCATGACGGTGATTGTGATCTGTGATGAAGCAGCCAGGCGCAATCAATACGTCATTTCCGATGCTTAAGCCCTCAGAGATATCAAATTCACTATTAAACCCGACAAAAACGTTTTGCCCTAGAGAAATTCGCGCGGAGTCCGAAGTGGCCTTGATGTGTACCTGGTGTTCAATGTGGCTGCGTACACCAACAACAAGGCACCATGGCCGCTGCACCACGACGCGCGCGCCGATGCGCGCACGCGCGGCGATCTTGGCTCCGCGAAGCCTCAGAAAACTTGCGCGGAACCGATCACGGATAACTGCTATCGCAGGTCCGAATCGACGCTCAAACCAATCCAACATCATGCCAGCGGCGGGCGCGTGCCCGCGACAAGCAGTTGATGCGCACTGACCCTGCCGACCCAGGGCAGGCTCAGCGTAATTCGGTCCACGCTCCGTAGCAACCCAACCGGTGCGAATCCGTGCAGGTAGCGCAGCTTCATATGCCCGTTGATGAACGGCGTCTCGAAATAGCGTGTCTTGATCTGCTCGAAGCCGGCATACCGATACAGTGTGCGCAGTTCCTCCGCGCGATACGCAAAGAAATGCCCGTCGCCATCGGCAGTGAACTGCAGATGCTCCCATTCGCGCGGGTCGCCAAGCTCGGTGTAGCTGGGCAGCGGGTTCTTCACGTAGGCGCCGTTCGGTGTCGTGGTCACCAGACACCCACCGGGCTTGAGCAGCGCTTTCAACCGCGCCAGCAACTCGGTCGGATAGACCAGATGCTCGATGATCTGGTTGGCGAAGATCAGGTCATGGCCACCGGGGATGTCGTCTTTCAGCACGTTGGCGACGATGAACTGCACGTCGCCATGCGTATGCCGGGACTTGGCGTATTCGAGGAACTGCGGACGGATATCCACTGCAATCACATGATGGCCGCGTTCGGCAAGCAGCAGCGCCAGCGTGCCCTGGGCACAGCCCACATCAAGTATACGCAAGGGCCGATCGCCGGCAATCTTCTGGTAAAGATCAAGCTGGTTGTGATACTGATTCCATATCTGCGGCGCTATCCGGCGATCCCAGATTTCCTGCATATCATGGCGATATAGCGCATGCACATCTGGCGGCCAGCTCGGATCCAATATGGGCGCTTTCATGTTCCCGTCAACCAATGCGCCATAGCCTTCAGATGCAGAGGATTGTCGCGCAGAGCACGCCGAAAGTATCGGCGCGCAGCCTGTGGATCATGGCTACGTAGGCAACAGGCAATGAAGTAGTTGAAACGCGCGCGCTCGCGCCCGGTCATCGGCCTCTTCGGTCCCAGCGGCAACGACGATCTCGACAGGAGAGACGTTTCGTCGCCTCCGCTCCGCCGTAGTTTGGCGCAATCGATAGCCAGTTTCCCCATCTGGTACTGTGCTTCACGACGTCTGCTGCTAATTCCACCCAACGTCATTCTTGCTTGGTAGTGTGTGTGCTCGATCCCATGACAGGCGCCAGTCTCGTCCAGACGCAGCCAGAGATCGACATCCTGGGCGACAACGAACTCCTTGTGAAATCCGCCGCAGCGTAAGTAAGCATCGCGACAAAACATCGAACCTACCAAAGGTGGTGTCCGGATACGATCAACGTCCAGCTCGATCACAACACGCGCAGAAGGAACTGAATCGTGGAGCCATTCACCCTCTGGCGCTACGAACCGCACCGTACTTGCAACGAGCACCGCTTCGGGATGCGAGGCCAAATACTCCGATTGCACTTGCAGTCGTCCCGGCAAGGACGCGTCATCAGCGTCCTGCCTGGCTATGTACCGGCCGCGCGCTTTTTCACAGCCCAATATCAGCGCGCGCGTGAGACCAGAATTCGTCTGACTGAAAACACGCACACGGCAGTCGCGTCTGACGTAATCGTTGAGAATTTCCAGCGTGTGATCGGTCGAGCCATCGTTGATGACGACAATTTCGAACGAGCACCCCTGCTGATCCAGCAAACTATCCAGGGTTTCGGCAAGACGACCGCCAGCGTTATAAACCGACATCACCACGGATACCAGTGGGTCCCCCGGCATCTGCTGCGTCGTTGAGTCAAGATCGGCAAGCTCTGCGTTCATCGGCGCAGTCCATGCAACGATTCCGCAAGCCGACTCGCGCGCGACCAGCCCAGTACCGCCGCTGCCAGCGCAAACACTCGATAGTCCCAGCCCGGCCTCAGTGCACGCCCCCGTGACAATTCGAACAGCTGACGCGCCTCAACGGGCAGGCCATAACAACCGGCATTGCGTGCCATCCAGAACAGGGCGCGGACAAACCCCCGCATCTCGGGGGCATCACGGGCGACTCCTGAGCGCTCTGCATGCGCTAATACTGTCACATAGGCGGCAAGCCGTTCGCGCATCGCACCTGCGTCGTTCTTCCATAGCTGACACAGTCTCGCCTCACCGTGGTTGCGTGTTTCGGCGATGAAGGCGTCAATGTAGTGAAGTCTTGCTCCCTGCGCCGCAGCCTGGGCGTCATACATCCAGTCCTCCAGTTGCCTGGCGCGTGGCCATGGCCCGATCTGGTCGAGAAATTCACGGCGGTAGAGCGGCGTCATCGTCGGCCAGATGGGTTCTTGCAGCAACGCCGGAAATAGCGTTCGAAAGCATTCGCCGGTGCGTTGCGCGGGTTGGGTGGCGCGCACACCAAGGTTGCTGACGTAGGACTTACCATACGCGATTCTGGCCTCGGGATCTGCACGCAGACCGGCAATCTGTAAGGCAAATTTCTGCGGCAATAGCAGATCGTCGCTGTCCAGAAACTGGATGAACTCACCCTTTGCCGCTTCCAGTCCGTACTGCCGAGCAACGCCGGGGCCGGAATTTTGCTGTCGCAAGACACGCACGATACCGGGATTGTCCCGCACAAGCTCCTCTTCTACAGCCAAAGAATCATCGTCGGAACCATCGTCGACAATGATGATTTCGATTGGACGCCACGTCTGCGCCAGTACGCTAGCCACGGCTTCACGCAACATCGTCGCCCGATTGAATACCGGGATGATCGTGCTGACCAATCCTTCAATCACGCGATTGATCTCCCAGATAGTGTTCCGACCAGAGTTCCAACAACAGCAAACGCCACGCCAGATTGCTGTACAGCGAAATTGCAAACGGAAAAAGACGGCCACGACTGCCCTGATCGAAGAACGCTCGCATCGCGCCGTCCAGTCCAAGCCGTGAACACCAGACACCGTTGAGCAATCGGTCGCGCGCAAACCCACGAAACGCCGCATTGTCGTCCATCCAGCTTGCTGCCACCGATCCGCCGAACTTGCGTTGATCGCAAGTGGCGGCAGGCAGCAGGCGCGCTCTTCGCGCCAGTGCACGAAGCAGATACTTGTTCTCGCCACCACGCAGCAGCCATTCCCGTGATGTCCGAAACGCCAGTTCTACCACGCGTCGATCCAGATACGGTGCGCGCGCCTCGATGCTCTCGGCCATGCTGGCCTTGTCGACTTTCATGACGTATTGATTCGGCAATTGACGACAGGCCTCGAACAGCCGCACCGCATGGAACGGATCGCCATGACCGGCGTCCAGATATTCGCTCATAGCGCGACGAAAGACGCCGAATAGCTTTCCGTGACGCCGCCCGGCGTAGCGCTGATACAGCCGAAACTGCTGCCACAGTCCCAATCGCTCGGGCAGACGAAACACGTCATAGCCGCCGAATAGTTCATCGGCGCCCTCGCCTACCAGCACCACCTTGATGCCCTGCTCGCGGCAACGCCGATACATCAGGCGCGTGGTGATAGTGCCCCAGTCGGCGAACAGATCGTCAAACACCCAGGCACCGGCGACGGTTTCCTGCATCACCTGCTGCGGCGTGATCAGCACTTCGAGATGCTGGGAGCCGATGTATTCGGCGACCTGGCGCGCCTGCGGCCGCTCGTCCACCGCGGAATCGGAAAAGCCCATGCTGATGGTCAGGATCGAGGACGTCTTCGCGGCGATGGCTGCAATCAGGCTGGAATCCAGTCCACCCGACAGCAGCAGGCCGAGCGGTACGTCGGCAATCAGATGCTGCTCGGTCACTTCGCCGAGCACGGCGTGCAGTTCGTCGACACGCTGCTGCTCATCGCGACGATCGTCGAGCGATGGCGCCGGGGGCGTGAAATAACGTTCGATCCGGATCTTGGCGCCACGCCTGATTTCGGCGCGGCAGCCGGGCGGCAGTTTGTGCACGCCTTCGAAGATGGTCTGATCGGCGTCGAACACGTAACCGAATTCCAGATACTGCTGCAGACCCGACGCAGACGGTTGCAGACACAGGCCGGGCAGTGCCTTGAACGCCTTGACCTCGGAAGCGAACGCCACACCTCCGGGAACTTCGGTGTAATACAGCGGCTTCATGCCCATCGCGTCGCGCGCCAGATGCAGACAGCCATCGCGCGGCTCCCACAACACCAGTGCAAACATGCCGGCAAAGCGCGCGAAGCAGTCCTTGCCCCATTGCAGATAGCTGCGCAACACCACTTCGGTATCGCCCTGCGACGTGAAGACGTGCCCCAGGGATTGCAGCTCGCTGCGCAGCGCGCGGAAGTTGTAGAGCTCGCCGTTGTACGCGAGCGTCACACCGGAAGCAGCATCACGCATGGGCTGATGACTGGCCGCGCTCAGGTCGATGATGCTCAGTCGCAGATGTCCAAGCGCCAGGCCATTTTGCGTGTCGTGATAGACGCCGCGGTCGTCCGGTCCGCGATGTCGTATGCGATCCAGCATGTCGTCCAGTACTGCCGCCGCCGGCGCTGCACCTGTCGCGCTATGCCAGCCGGCTAGGCCGCACATGTCATGTGTCCACAATGGGTTGATGACGTGAATCTACTGCGCACGCGCTGAGGTTCCTTCCCATCCGGCTGGACCTGACATCGAACCCGAACCTGCTGCATTCAGCGCGGCGATGCGCTGCTGCGGATCGATGCCTGCCTGTTCGCGATAACGCGTAAGCGTAGGATTGTCGGCCTGATACTTGCCTGCCTGCGCCGGATGCCAGAGATGCACCAGCGGCAGGCAACCGTATGGCCAGACCCGCAGCGTCTGCGCGCGTTCCCAGAATTCATTGTCTTCGCCGCCCCAACCGATGAAGCCCTCGTCCATGCCACCTATGCGCAGATACGCATCGCGGCTGATGGCGATGCTTCCTCCGCCCAGCATGTTCTGCATGATGCTCGCTGGCGCACGATCAGTCAGTGTGGCCTGACCCGAGAAGACCTGCTGCGTATGCGCCTCATCCAGGTAGAAGCCGAAGCGCTTCAGGTTAACCAGATCGAATCCCATTTTCATGCGTTCCAGGGATCGCGCAGCGTAGTCGGCCGAGACCAGCAGATCGTTGTCGTGCAGGATCAGCATTTCGCCGCAAGCTGCGTGCGCGCCGACATTGAATGCCCAGGAACGACAGTACGGCATGTCGGCAGCCGGTGGTGGTGTATGCAGATGTCGAACCCAGCCAGGCAACCGGCCAGTCAATCGCGCTTCGACATCCTGTTCCACCACCAGGCATTCGATGGCGACGCCTTGCTGACCCGCGATGCTCTCCAAGGTCTTGAGCAGGTGTGGGAGACGGCTATCGCCACGGTGTCCAATGATGAAACTGACGCCAGGCCGCGCATCCGCGTTCTCCGCGACAGCGTTCATTCGAATCGGATGATCGCGCAGGGCACGCTGCATCAGCCGCGCTCCCAACCGCGGCATGAGCAACGGCGCATGCAGATCCGAGGTCCATTGCCAGTCGCAGCGGTAGCCGCTCGCATCAGGTGCCGGGTCGAGTTTCTCACCGCGATTGCAGAGCCCAAGATAGCGACGGTCGCCAGCCGCAAGCGCCGGCAGATAGCGCGGCAGATCCATGATCCAAACCCCCAGCAACGATCGCAGGCGTGAAATCCCCGGCATCAATGGGTTCTCGGCTTGAAGCCCATGGCACGCTTGATGCGCGACAGCCGCCGCCACAGCGGATCGCGCCCCGGCAACAGATCACGTTTGGGAAAGCGCCGATCACTCAGCGCCGCCGGATTGGCGATCACTGCGGCGTAAAGTGCGCGCGTGCGCCCCGCCCAGTCTTCGGGCGCCGCATAGCGGTATCGCGCGAGATGATTGCCCATGCGCGCATAACGTTTCTGCCGCGCATTCAACACGCCACTGGCCATCAGATCTAAGGTCGCAGCCGTCCAGTCGCGCGCGATGCGGGCGCGCTGGGTGTCGCGCTGTTCGTCGTGATAGCGATAGCGTGCGACCAATCTCGGCACATGGATCGCAGCGAAACGACTGGCGATACGCATCCAGAAATCGGCGTCGGCGGCGTAACTCACCGAATCACGCCAGCTACCCGTAGCGGAATAGGCTGCGCGGGTAAAACAGGTGCCAGGCTGCGGGATGTACTGCAACCGGCCAAGGTAGGCGCAGAAATCGAAGTCGCCCTGGATGTCCTGGCCGATCAATTTCGATTCCGCATCGATCAACTCGACATCACCATAGGCCAGCCCGGCATCCGGTTTTGCCAGCAACGCCTCGACCATGCTGGTAATGGCTCCTGGAAGAAACACATCATCCGAACTCTGGATCGTGATGATGTCGCCTTGCGCCTTTGCCAGGCCTTTGTTGACGCCGTCGACGACGCCGCGGTCCGGTTCGCTCCACCATTGCAGTTCCGCCGCATCGAAAGATTGCAGCACGGCCACCGTGTCGTCCTTGGACGCGCCATCGAGCACCAGCACCTCGATGGGCCGATAGTCCTGATCCAGACAGGATTGAATGGTTTCACGGATGAAACGGCCCTGATTGAAGCTCGGGATGACGATTGAGACCAGCGGGCGCAACGGACTACTCATGCGTCAGAACGGTACGAAGTGATCGAAACGGCGATGATCGTCGCCACGCTTCTGCAGCGCGATCAGCGCCGCGCTATCGACGCGCGATCGCACCTCCGCGGTTGCCGCATTGGGGGTGTGATTGTCCCTGACCAGCGCTGCGAACAGCTTCTTGGCATAAGACTTCGCAGTCACCCGCCATCCCTTGGGATGCGGGCGTGGGTCCAGATCCAGAATCGTGTAGTCGCGATTGCACACAATGAAATGTGCAAGGCGGTGCAGTCCAGGGTAGCCGACATCATCCAGCACGATTACACCGCCGACATCGAGCATCGAATCCATGTAGAAGAAATCGACCAGGGTGTGATCGAAGGTGTGCCATCCATCAATGAAGCCGAACTGGATGCGCGTGCCCTGCTCGGCAAGCCTGGGCAGCATCTGCTGTGATGTTGCTTCGTGAAACTCATATCGATCTTTGAAGCCAGCCCGGTGCACATTGTGCAGACCACCGCCCTGCCAGGTATTGTCGTGCTGAGCCGGGTCCATGCCGATCAGACGGCCGTCGCCATGACGCTGCATCGCATCAAGGATGTACAAGGTACTCAAACCGTAGGCTAGGCCGACCTCGCAGGCCAGGCCGGGCTTGGCGACTTCGATCGCGTGCTGGATGACACGCCCGCTTCCTGGGCCGATGCCGGAATGCGCCGGTATCGAACGCCCATCGGCCAATTGCGTGTTCCCGCTGCGTACGATTTCTTCGATGATCGGATTCAATTCATGCTCCCCTTTCCACAAACCGAATATCGGTGGCCACTCATTTCATTGCCCGACCCACGTCACGCAACCACGCCTCCAGCAAAGGCAACTCAGTTGCCGGAACAAATCCGGCACTCACCAACGTCTCGTAGCAGCGTCGGCAGTTCTCGGCAACAGCCTCGACACCCGAGCCCAACGAAACCCCTTCCAGCGCGGTGCGTATCTTGTCGTTGCCGGTGTAGCCGGGAATCTCCTGCTCGAAGTCGCGCATCAGATTGTGCGGGTTGCGGTCCTGGAACATCTCAGCGCCATGGAATACCAGGCCATGACCCATCGCCCACAGACACCGCTGCGCGACGAAGCTGCGCCAGATGTCGGTCATCCGGAAGCTCACGAAACTGGGCAGGTACATCAGCGGATAGGCGGCAGGAAACCACCAGGTGCTCTGGCTGTTGAACGGGCACCAGGCGCCCTCGGGCAGATACACGCTGTCGCCGGCACGGAAACGGATGTCCTGATCCATCAGCAATCGCCACACCGCATCGACATCGGGTGAGCCGTCGGCCAGTCCCTGTTGGATCGGCGCCAGCACATCCAGACGCGCGCCGAGTTCCGGAGCCAATGCCTGGTGGCGCGCATGATCCAGCGGCAGGCCACGCGGCCAGACATGTGCGTCACTGAACCATCGGTAGACATTGACCCAACCCTTGAGCGGACAGATGCGCGCGGTGGTGGTGACGGCGCGTGGCTTCCAGCTATCCAGTGGGGCGTTGTCGTCATCGGTGTCGAAGATCGCCGGCGCCTGCTGACCCATCGCGATCAGATAGCCGATGTTCTTGCGTGCATAGTGATTGATCGGCAGGAGTGCGGCCAATTCCAGGCCCGTATCAGCCTGTTGCTGAATATTGAAATAGCGCGTGCCTTCCGGCCAGACGACTTCCGGCGTCTTGCGATCGCCAATGGCAACCAGGTTGAAATCGGCGCTGCGCGCCTTTTCAAGCATCGCGATGACCGATGGTGTCGGCGCCTGGATCGTGGTGATGACGACACTGCTCAATTCAAGCTCCCATGGAATTGGATGGTGAATGATCGGGGTGCACCGGAGTACGCGGTTGCGTCGGCACCGGTACGTCGGCGACCGGCGTGCTGGTCCAGTCAAGCAAAGGCCGCACGACACCCTGGATCGGCCAATGCCAGCCCTCGATACCGGTGGGCGCATCATGCACGTGGAAGGACACCACGCCCGATTCGCTGAGCACGATTTCGGATCGATTGCGGATCAGCACTACGTCCAGCGTGTAGTCACCAGAATTCAACAGGTTCTCGGGCACGCGGCAACAGAACTCGTGCGCGCCGAGCCCGAGTTTCGCGCCATTCAGTTCGGATGCGAAAAAACTCCCCGAGCTGAACACGCAATTCTGATTGCTGTCGAAGCAGGACACGAAGACACCGATCTCGACATCGGACTGGCGCATTTCGATGCGCACGCGGATATCGAACGCCATCGCCACCGTTACCTCACCCGCGCCGATTTCTCTGTCAGCGACCACGGATACGCGCCGCAGCGCGGCGATCTTGTCTGGATAGGGTTCGTTGATATCGACAGTGGCGGCGCTATGCCCTGCCGCGCTGAACGCATACTGCTTGAGTACATCGCCGATGGCGCCGAAGGCTTCTACCCGGCCGCCACTGAGCAGCAGGCCTTCGGTGCACAGATTGCGCAACGCGGTGATGTTGTGGCTGACGAACAGCACCGTGCGGCCATCGCGCGCAACTTGGCCCATCATGCCCAGGCAGCGCTTCTGGAACTCGGCATCGCCGACTGCCAGCACCTCGTCGATCAGCAGGATATCCGCTTCGACATGGGCTGCGACGGCGAAAGCAAGTCGCACATACATGCCGCTCGAATAACGTTTGACCGGCGTATCCAGAAAACGCTCGACACCCGAGAACTCGACGATCTCATCGAATTTTCGCGCGATTTCGCGCTTTCCCATGCCGAGAATCGTGGCGTTGAGGTGAATGTTTTCGCGCCCGCTGAGTTCCTGATGAAAACCGGTACCGACTTCAAGCAGGCTGGCGACGCGTCCGTGCAGGGTGACGCGACCACGGCTGGGTGCGGTGATACGACTGAGAATCTTCAGCAAGGTGCTCTTGCCGGAGCCGTTGCGACCGACCACGCCCAGCACCGAGCCGGGCCGTACTTCGAAACTGACATCGCTCAGCGCATGAAAGCGTTCGCCGATTGCGGCCTCATTGCCAAAGCCGCGCAGTCGCTGCAACGGCGCCTTCAGCGTGCGCGTGAGCAGATCGTAGAAGGTGTTGTAGCCCGGGTTGGCGATACCCACCGCGTATTCCTTCCACACGCCTTCGACTTTGATGGCGGGCACGGTCATCAGATAACGTCGGCGAACCGACGCTCCACACGCTCGAAGAAAGCGACACTGACCACGAAGATCAGCAGGCCAATGCCACATGAAATCGACAAACCCAGGAGATCGAACGGTCGCCCCAGGAAGACGGAGCGAAAACCCTCCACCATCCCGGTCATCGGATTGAGATAGAGCAGCCACTGCCATCGCTCCGGCACCAGGCTGACCGGGAAGATCACTGGCGTAACGTACATCCAGATCTGCACCATGAAGGGTGTGATGTGGGTAAAGTCGCGATAGGCGACGGTCAAGGCCGACAGCAGCGTGCCCATGCCCAGCGCGGTGAACACCACGCCCACGATCATCAACGGCGCCGCCAGAAGATTCCAGGTCCAGCCCACCTGATACCAGTACATCATCAACAACAGCACGACGCAGGAAACCAGCAGGTCGACCAGGCTGGCACCAATCGACGACAACGGAATCACCAGCCTCGGGAAATACACCTTGCTGACCAGCTGCGAGTTGCCGACCAAAGACTGACCGGATGTGCTGATCGCACTGGAAAAGAACATCCACGGCAGCAGCGCCGCATAGACGAAGATCGGGTAGGGATAACCGTCGGACGGCATCTTCGCCAAACGACCGAACACCACGCTGAAAATCAGCATGGTGGTCAGCGGACGCAGAATTGCCCAGGCAGCGCCGAGCACCGTCTGCTTGTAGCGCACCTTGACGTCGCGCGCCATCAGCACCCAGAGCAATTCGCGATACGCCCAGAGTTCGCGCACATCCAGCATGCGCCAACCGCGCACCGGTTCTATCACGGTAACGTGTTGATGACCGAAGTAGCGGTCGTCGTTCGACTGCGTCATGACGCCGACCCCACAACAGGTGACGACATCCGGGATGCGGACATGGGTTCGCTACACCAGGAGAAACGATGTGCATGTTCGAGCGGAATCAGCAGCAAGTCCTGACGAAACCCGTCCGCCGGTTGCTGTGCGTCGAATCTGAAAGATGCGTCTTGTCGATAGAGCAACCGATAGTTCTGTGTTTCGGCGAACGCGACGACGTCCACAACGCTTTGTTGATGCCATTGCATGCAATGCGCGGAAAACTCGCCGAAAATCACCGGTCGAGATTCGGTCAGGAATCTTATGCCACCCTGCAGTACTTTCAAATCGTAGCCATCGGTATCGATCTTGATGACCGCGCAGCCCGAATCGATGACGCCAGACTCCAGTAGACCGTCGAGTGTAAGCAAGCGCAGGGACTGGGTCACACAGGCGTAAGTAGAACCATCGGCCAGTATGTTCGCAGTGCCAGAACCTTCGCCAACCGACAGGTCGCCCTCTACCTGAATCTGGATCGTCTTTTCTACATCGCCGAGCGCCGATCCGATCACCTTGACATCGCCGTCAAGCTGATTGAGCTTGATATTGACTTCCAGTGCCCTGGTGTTGTCCGGCACCGCCTCGACCGCGACGACACTTGGCCTGCTCGAGGTCCCACCCCGGGCCATCATGGCGAACGGCACCGTGATCATGCCGATGTTGGCGCCGATATCCAGCAGATAGCCACGCTCCGCACAGCTCTGCGAAAGACGGCGAAGGAAGCTGACGGTCTCGCCTTCATAGTCGCCGGTAAGAAAAGCGATTCTCTGCAGCCAGCTCTGCAGATCCAGACGCGCGAAATAGGGAATGGGCTTGCGCAGCCTGGTATCGACGAGAATCCGGTGATGCGTCAAGCCCAATGCCTGGTGAAGCAAAAGGAAGATCCGGGTACGCCCCCGGAATGCGGGCAGGTGCGACGAGATGCGCGCGATACCGACGAAGATCCGTGACCTCAACCCGAGAAACGCTGAGCGGGGTTTGTTCACTTATGGCGCCCAAAACCGTCGACAGTCGAAACATGCCGATTCGACTCGGCGTCCACCATGCGTCGCACCACCTCTGGCATATCGACGGTGGCTTGCCAGCCGAGCCGCGTCTTGGCGCGCTGCGGATTTGCACAACCGAAGCGAAGATCGGTCGGGCGCATCAGCGCAGGATTGCTGTCCACGTGTTGCTGCCAGTCCAGTCCCGACGTGGCAAACGCGGTGGCGACGAAATCCCGGAGCGCATGCGTATGGCCGGTCGCAATGACTAAGTCCTCGGGCTGCTGCATCTGCATCATGCGCTGCATGGCATCAACGTATTCCGGTGCCCAGCCCCAGTCGCGATGAATGTCGAGGTTGCCAAGCTGAAGGCGCTCGCTGCTGCCCGCGGCGATACGGCAGGCAGCGCGTACGATCTTTTGTGTAACGAAGCGTTCGGGACGCAGCGGCGATTCGTGATTGAACAGAATGCCGGAACAGGCAAACAGACCATAGGCTTCGCGATAGTTGGCCACTTCCCAGAACGCTGCTGCCTTGGCGACTGCATACGGGCTGCGCGGACGGAACGGTGTGTTTTCATCCGCGGCGATTTCGCCGGTGTCACCGAAGCATTCGCTGGAGCTGGCGTTGTAGAGACGGATTTCGCGATTGAGAAAACGGATGGCTTCGAGCAGATTGAGTGTGCCGATGCCGATGCTTTCCAGCGTTTCCACCGGCTGTTCGAACGACAGCCCGACCGAACTCTGACCGGCGAGATTGTAGACCTCGGCCGGCTGTAGACGCGCCAGCGTTTGCAACACGCTGCGGAAATCATTGATCGCCATCGACACCACTTCGACACGATCGCGAATACCAAGGCGCACGAGATTGGTCAGCGAGCTCATCTGCGCATCGCGCGTGGTGCCGGTGACGCGATAACCACGCTCAAGCAGCAGGTGCGCAAGATAGGCGCCGTCCTGGCCGGAGATACCGCAGATCAGCGCTGTGCGCACGGGCGTGTCGCTATTCATTCGTCGCTCTAGCCGGTGGTACGACCGAGTCTAGCGCCGTCTTCAACCGCGCCTGAAAGCCCGGCCAGCTGAAGTGCGCCAGACCAGCGGGGATGGCGATGGGTTTCTGCAAGGCCCGCAGGATGCCATCGCGCACCGAAGCCGGATCGCCCGGATCGACCAGCTCACCGAGTGCGCCATCCAGAAGCGCCTCGCGGCTGCCGTCGATCAGACTGCCCACCGAAGGTACACCACAGGCCAGCGCTTCCAGAAAAACGAAACCGAATCCTTCGCCACGACCAGGCATGACGAACACATCGGCCAATCTAAAATAGTCGGCCTTCTGCGCCTCGTCGACGAAGCCGGCAAATATCACCTGATCCTGCAGGCCGAGTGCCAGCGCCTTGGCCTGCAGCCGCGGGCGATCATCACCGTCACCCGCGACCACATAGCGCAGACTGGGGTCGCGCTGCAGAAGTTCCGGCAGCACGTCAAGCACCTCATCCACACCCTTGTAGCGTTCAGCGCTGAGCATGCGCGCCAGCGTGAGAATCACCTTGCATCCATGCAACCGGTATCGCGTGAGCAGGAATTCGGACTTCGCACGCACACCGTAGCGGTCCAGGTGAATGGCATTGGGCAGCAGCACGTAGGTATCCTGCGGCAGTTTCGCCCAGGCGTTCATGCGCTCGGTGGTCACCTTGCTGATCGACCACACCGCAGTCACCCGGCGCAGCCAGAAACGCGACGTGCGATGTGGCTGCTTCCACACGTCAATGCCATAGGCCATCAATACCAGCGGACAGCGCAGCCAGGCGCGCAGCATGCCTGCCAGAGGCAGCAGATTGGCATGGCCACAGATCAGCAGATCGAAATCCGACGCCGCACAGGCCAGCGCGGCACGCACATAGCGCAGCTTGCTGCCGGCGGCATGCGCGACGAAGCGCACCTTGTCGGGAACCCCCTCGGGCGCGAATGGCAGTGTGCGTGGAATCACCACCACCTCGCGCACCGAGGGCATGGCTGCAAGCGCATCGGCGAGGTCGCGATTGTAGAGCGCGATGCCCCCGTGGCCGCCATACGCATCAGTAGTCAGCAACAAGATCCTCATTGGCCCGCGCCTCCATGGCGGTGTCGGATGTACTGCGACCAGTCGCGCAGGCCACGCCCGTGCTGCTGAGCATCCTTGGCCCGCAGCCACTCGCGCACCGGCACTGAAAATCCGGTCTTGGGACGATTCAGCACCTTGTGCGACAGGCGCGGTGTCACGGCCGCCGCAATTTCAGCCTTGTGGATATCTGGAAACGCAGCAAACACCGGGGCGCAGAGGCGCAGCAAGGTGATGTCGACGAAGGGCACGCGAATTTCCAGCGACTGCGCCATGCCCGCCCAATCGGCGTCGCGCAGCAATTGATGGCGCATGTACCAACACATTTCCAATGCCGAAACGCTCAGGCGGCTGCTGGAATTGTCCTGAACCGTACGCGACAACATCGGGGTAGTTTGCAGCCGCAGCAACCCCTGCTCGGCCATTTCGCGGCCGAGCAGGCCGGGCAGTTCCCAAGGCGCGTGCAGGCAACGACGCAGAAGATAGGCGCGACCCGGACTGTCGCTGTACTCCAGCAGCCCGGCGTATTTTGGCGACGTGAACCGTGCCAACAACGGAGCAGAGCCACTGCGCAGCAGTCGGCCCAGCGTTGGCACCGCGGTGAATGGGCGGCCGTAACGCACCATACGCGGCACCTGCGAAAAACTCGGATAGGAGGCAAACAGTTCGTCTCCGCCCAGACCCGACAGAACCGCCTTGAGGTTCATCCGAGCTGCGGCGCGTGCCACGAACCAGGTATTTACGCCGTCGATCGAAGGTTGGTCCATCGCAGCGAGCAGGCACTCGCGTTCGTCTTCGAAGTCGCGGCGGCGCGTGACCAGGGTGCTGTGCCAGGCATCGAGTTCGCGCGCGATTTCTTCAGCCAGCGGCACTTCGTCGTTGATGGTGTTGGCGTATTCCTCGAAGCCCAGGGTGAGCGTATAGGGGCGTCCACCGGTCGCGGCTGCGCAATGCGCGATGATGCTTGAGTCGATGCCGGCGGACAGAAACACGCCGACGGTCACATCGGCAATCTGATGCGCGGCAACACTGTCGCGTATCGCCATCGCCACAAGCTCGACAGCATCGGCGCGATCCATCCCTGCAGGTACCTGGCCGGCGGCTGCGAGCTCGGCGCCGATGTCGCAGTAGTTCACTGCCGATGCGGCACCGCGCGCATCGATTTCCAGCCAATGACCCGCCGGCAGGCTGCGTATGCCGCGATACATGGTCCACGGCTCGGGCACCGATCCCCAGAGCATGAAGCCAGCATGACCGGCCGGCTCCGGTGCGGTGTCCACAGGAGCACAGAGCAGCGCCTTGACCTGGGAAGCGAAGCGCAGCGTGCGGCCGTCATCGGCGATGTACAGCGGCTTGATGCCGAACGGGTCGCGCGCCAGCACCAGCTTGTGCCGTGCGGCATCCCATAGTGCGAAGGCAAACATGCCGCGCAGATCATTCAGCATGTCCATGCCTTTAGTGGCATAGAGATGCAGCAACACCTCGGTGTCCGAGTCGCTGATGAAGACACGGCCCTGCATTTCCAGCGATTGCCGCAGCTGCCGATAGTTGTAGATCTCGCCGTTGAAACTGACGACGAGCTGCGCGTCGGCACTACGCATCGGCTGCGCACCACTCTCCGAGATGTCGATGATCGACAGCCGGCGATGTGCAAGGCCAACACGGCCATCATCGGAGTACCACGCACCCGCGCCATCCGGACCACGCGCCGACATATGGTCGCGCACGCGCAGCAGTTCTTCCCGATCCACTGGCGCGGCACGCTCGGCATAGGCGAACACGCCGGCTATCCCGCACATTTCAGACACCCACCGCTGTGCAGCAAATGTTCGTCACAGACGTCCGTCGAGCAGCGCACGCGGAAACAGACCTTTGACATCGAAGATCACCGACGGCGTGCGCACCAGGCGGCGCAGTCCGGCAACGCCAAGCTCGGCGAACTGCCGATGCGCCACCGCGATGACGATCACGTCATAGTCGCCGCGTTCGGGCAAGTTGGAGAGCAATGCGACGCCATGCTCATGCAGCGCCTCGGCGGAACTGGCCCAGGGATCGTGCACGTCGACTACGGCACCGTGCTGCTGCGCCTGGGCGATCAGCTCGATGACGCGCGTATTTCGCAGATCCGGGCAGTTTTCCTTGAAGCTCAATCCCAGTATCAGCAGGCGCGCGCCTGCCATGTTCAAGCCCTTCTCCGCCATCACCGCGAGCAGACGCGAGAACACATGCTCGCTCATGCTCTCGTTGATCTGGCGTGCGGCCCGAATCAATGTGGGCGCGGCGCCCACCTCTTCGGCCTTGTGGATGAGGTAGTAGGGATCGACGCCGATGCAGTGGCCGCCCACCAGTCCCGGACGCACCGGCATGAAGTTCCACTTGGTCTCGGCGGCCTTGAGCACCTCTTCGGTGTCTATGCCCATGCGGTGCAACATCATCGCCAGTTCGTTGGCGAAGGCGATGTTGAGGTCGCGCTGGGTGTTTTCGACCGCCTTGGCGGCCTCGGCAACGCGGATGCTGGGCGCCAGATGGGTGCCGGCGCGGATGATGCGTCGATACAGCCGATCGACGAATTCCGCCGCCGCCGGTGTCGAGCCTGAGGTGATCTTGACGATATCGGCGATGCGGCGCTGCCGGTCGCCCGGATTGATGCGCTCGGGGGAATAGCCGCAGAAAAAATCGACGTTGAAGCGCAGACCCGATGCGCGCTCCAGTTCGGGCACGCAGATTTCCTCGGTTGCACCGGGATAGACAGTGGACTCATAGATCACCACGTCGCCACGCTTGAGCACACCGCCCGCAGTGCGACTGGCCGAACGCAGCGGCTGCAGATCGGGCAGCTTGTCGGCATCGACTGGCGTCGGCACAGCAATGATGTACACCGTGCATGAGGCGATATCCGCGGTCGCGGTCGTCAGGCGCATGCGCGGCAGCGCCGTCAGTTCGTCATCGCTGAGTTCGCTGTTCGCATCGCGACCGGCCTGCAATGCCCCGATGCGCTCGGAAGCGATATCGAAACCTGTTACCGAAAAATGCGCAGACAGGGCTGCGGCCAAAGGCAGACCAACGTAGCCCAGACCGATCACGGCGATACGCACGTCCTCGTCAGCCCCGGGGAAGGTCATGAAAACATCGGTATTGACGGTCGTTGCGCTCATCGCCGCGATCGATTCGCCGCGACCTCGGCTTCGAGGCGCTTTATTTCTCGCTCCAGCGCGGCATACTCGGCACGTTTTCGCTTCAGGAAAGTGACCGTGGCGAGTGCGCGCTGACGGATACCGCTGGGCGTCAATGCGTAAGCGTAGGCGAGCTTGTGCTCGCTGTTATGGAAGTTGCGCGCCTTCACCCAGCCCTTCTCTATCAACGCATGAATACAGTAGTTGGTCTTGCCCAGGCTCAATCCGAGCTGCTCGGCCAGGGCGCGCTGACTCATACGTGGATTGTCTTCGAGCAGACGCATCAGTCGAAGCGAAATATCGTCGCCGGAGATCTCATTCATCGATACTTTTCACCCCTGAGCTCTGCCCTAAGGTATGTCTGACGCCAGCCGCTGCAGAGAAAGGCGGACGCCGCGTCACGTGCGCGCGCATGCCGATCCCGGGCGCGTGCAGCGAATTCAAATGCTGAGGTTCCATCCCGGCAGATGAAACGCCGGGGCGGCGACAAGTCGACGTTCGACTTCGGCGCGGTCACGGATAAATATGACGTTGCCATCCGCCAGCAGCGGATCGACGTGCGTCAGTGCACGCCGCACGGGATCATAGGCATAGCCTTCGAATCCCTGACAACGAAGCAGGAGCACAAGATCTTTTGCCTGCAGCTGATAACGCTGGTCGCTGCCGTTGATCTCCACGATCAGAGCACAGAGCTGCGGCGTCGCCAGCGTCGACGAGGCGCCGCGAAGGACTTTGAGTTCATAGCCTTCGACATCAAGCTTGATCAATACCGGCAGGCGACGACCTATGATCGCGTCCAGCGTCTGCACCGGCAAGCTGAGAACGTCGTCGATCGGATCGTCGGCCGTGGCGACGTGATTCGCCGCGCCAAACCGGCAGGTGAACGGCAACGTGCCTGGAGTATCGGCGACGATCACTGCATGCACATCGACACGATCCGCCATGGCATTCAGTTCTACGTTTGCACGCAACGCCTCAAGCGCCGATGTGCTTGGTTCGATCGCGATCACGCGGCAGCCCAGCGCAGCGCCGGCGAGCACGGTGTAGCTGCCGGCATTGGCGCCGATATCGACGAAAAGCTCGTCGCGGCGCAATAGATGCAGCAGAAAACCCATCGACTCGAATTCGTGCAAGCCGGTATAGACATTTCCGGTCAACCCGGTCATCCCGCGCGACACCCGAAGCCGCGCCGCATTGACAAAGGCGAGATCGACACTGGACTGCAGGCGACTGCGCAGCTGCCAGGCCAGTACGCGTACGAAGGCCAACAGGCGACGACGACGCGTCAGCGGATGCCGCAGGATTCCGCGCATCGGAATGAGCAGACGTTCGAGCGCACCGCTCAACTGCGCACGCCTCCAACCGCAGCGCGAACCACGCTACCGCCCACTGGCGCAGAGCATGCCGAATCGCCGTCGAAATCAGATTGTGAGTTGCAGCACATCAAGAAGGAAAAACAAAAAACGCAAGCATTTCATTTGGCCAAACCGCATTCCACCGTTGCAGGCGCGGAGCCCGAACGTTGATCACGTCCAGGCATGCGCAAAGCCAATAACCAGCTGCGATCGCGGCACCACGACGGTAATCTGCTCACCCAGCAACTCCATCAGCAAACGCACGCGCTCGCCGCCGGAGGGGGCGTCGAATATCGCTCGCATGCCCGATAACGGCCCTTCGGTGACACGCACCACGTCGCCGTGCACCAGCTCGGGCGCATCCAACTCTACGCAGTCGTCATCGCGCATGCGCGAACGGATATGGGCGATCACCGAAACCGGCACATGCGCCGCCTGACCACCGAAACGTACTACTCCGGACACACCGCGCGTGGAACGCACAGGCCCGAGGGTCCAGCCATCGGCACGTGCGTGCAGAAACACGTAGCGCGGGAACAGTGGCTCGATGCTGGCGAGCATGCCACGTGCCGAACGTCGCCGATGCCGCACCTTGGGCAGCAGGCAGTCATAACCCTGACGCTGAAGATTGAGCATCGCGACGCCCTCGCTGCGCGGTTTAGTGAGCACCGCGAACCAGGCAGATGGGCTGTTGTCGGCAGCTGCGTTCATGCTGTGAACCTAACCGATCGCGTTACTGCGTTCAAGCAGCGAACACATTGCACGCGTCTGCAATCGTCAACATTTCTGACAGCATCGCGGCGACGGCCGGAACTGCGCCACTGCGGCACAGGGCATCTTGACCGGGCTGGCTGACACCTACTCAAGCGCAAAAGCTGTCCCACGGGGATTTCCTACGGTCATACGGCAAGCGTGTCGTCGCCGACTCGAGCGTGCGGAATCGTTGAGACGGCGACGACACGCTTGCCCTACAACGCTATGCCACGCCCTTTCGCAGCTGCGGTGGCACGCTGAGCGCCATCAGCATGGCGAATACCGTCATCATGGCCGTTGTGCGCAGCGGATAATCCAGACAAGAGTGCAATATCAGCAACACGACCGACACCCCTGCCAGACGCGCGATCAGCACGGGCTCGTCGTTCGCCGACGTCGCTGGCCTCGCAAGCCCGATACCGATCCAGACCAGAACGCCGGCGAAAATCATCGCCACCGGGATGAAAGGCTTGCCGGACTCCAACCAAAGCTCGAGTACGTCGTTATGCGCGTGATTGACTACGGCATAACCCGGTCCGGCGCCGGTCTCTGCCTCGTATTGCGGGTACACCTGGCCAAACGTGCCCAGACCACTGCCCCATGGGGCAGTCGCCTGCGCTGCCACGGCAACTACGCGCGCATATTGCCATCGCCCATCGTCGAGCGGGTCGGCTTTCAGGCGCTGCAGAATGCCGTACAACCCTACCTGCGCCGTCAACACCAACACGGCCAGAACCAGCGAAATCAGAACGCGACCGCCCTTCTCCGGCCTGCGCCATCGCCACAGCATGGGCAGACAAAACAACACCGCCAGCATGCCAAGCAGCACACCGGCACGCGAACGCGCGAGCAGGATGCCCAGGATCAACAGTCCGATAGTGCCAATGGACGCAACGATGCCGATCCAGTCGCTGGCGTTTCCCCGTGTGTGTCGCCGCATTACCCAGGCCGCCAGGCCCATCGCGAACGGCAAGGCCACAACCAGCAGCGACGCAAGATGATTGCGATTGGCGAAGAACCCCACCGCGTCGCTGATATTGGTTGGTGAATGGAACCGCAGCAGACTCTGCTCGCCGTCGGCGAGCTGCGCCATGCCGAGCAGGATACCCAGCATGGCCAGCAGCATCAGCACGATCAGCAGTACGCGCCGCTGGCCATGGCCAAGGCGTGACACCGCCAAACACATCGCAACAGCAGGCAGAAGCGACCACAGCGCGCGCTCGGCCGCAAGCGGATAAAGACTCCAGGTCGGCGATCGCATCGATCCCGACAGCTCAAGGTCCAGCGCTACCTGTGCACGCAGCGCGCCCGCCTCGCCTATCGTCAGCGGCAGCAAATGCAGCAGCGGAAGCACAAGTACCACGGCAATCGCGATCAGCAGCGGCAGGGGCACGGCATAAGGCGCCTGACGCAAGAGCGCATGCGCGATCAGCAATGCCACCGCAACTGATTGCACCAGCACATCGCCAAGATTGCCGCGCCCGCCGCCCAGCACAACACCCAGAACCAGCAGCAGGATGACCGCCCCCAGAAACCATCCAGGCGCATCCAGCGCGGTGGTCTCACCGCGCCCGGAATGTGCTCGATCCAGACGCCTACTCAGGGACTGACCGTCGGTTCGTCGTTGTTTCGGTCGATCAAGTACGCGGCAGCTGCGGCTACTGGCAACGCGATAAACAGTGCCGTACGCCAGTTCGACGAACCACCGGCGCCGACGGCCTCAGTGCCGCCTGGCGCGATGTTCTGGGTTGGCGCCACACCCCCGGCGCAGGTCGATGTGGCGGGTACGGTAATCAGGGTATTCGGCCCGGCTTCAATCTCGCAACCGTCGTCGAAAGTCACGATGACTCGGCCATCTTGAAGCGTCATGATGCGGTCGCCGGTTTGCAACGGGAGTAGCTCGTAGGCTTCGACGAACTCGGCACCCTGATTGACGCGCACGCCACCATCGACGCGTGTCAACGTTGCCGCCGCCTGTGCAGAACCATACGGGCCGATAAGCGCCGCAGCGGCAAGAAAGAGGCAGAGACGATTCATGGTAGCTCCCAATCATGGGAAAGGCCGGTATGGCCGATATCTCAAGCCTAGTCCACATCGCACCTGGCTACAAGAGGCGGCTGCCGTAGCAGAGTTACACTTTGTCTTGTCGCAGATGAAACCCTTCTCCGGCAGTGCGGGAGAAGGTGACGTGTAGCGCCGGATGAGGGCGGCGTGCAATGGTGCTGGGTCCTTGCAGTGTCGCCGCTCGCAAACGCCAGGCACAATCGCATATTTCCGTGACCCTAGCCCTACCCAGGAACCTCGTACAGGTTCTGGGGGGAAAACCGGCTGAGGCACGCTGCTGCAGTCTCTCTCGCAAAAACGGGAGAGGGGATTCACGGCTGACGTCCTATGCGCAATCCATCGAGCCAGATCGATCCGCTGATCCTTTGCTCAGAGGAGATGGCTGTCGGCAGTTGCAGTCGCAGCCACTGCCCGTTGCAGGTCTGTGCCGGGATTTCGAAGTCGGTCGAAAAACTTCGCCACGGCCCATTGCCGCGGAATGACTCGCTTTTGGCGAGCGTGCGCTGATCTTCGGCGCAGCTCAGGAACCAACTCAGCCCCGGCCCTGTGCGCAGCTCATCCATCTGGACGAGACCTTCCAGCCGATACTTCCCGGCAGGCAGTACCAGCAGCTGACCCAGATGGCGGAATGCCACTCGCTGATCGTCGAAGGCCAATCGCAGCGCCTTGCCCTGTCCACCCGGCACGGCCAGGACATCCATATGCGCGCCGGGAACCGGGTCCATGCGCCAGTTGAATCCGGTGTTGCTCAATGGCAACTCGAATTCGCCGTTGTAGACGTTGCCAATGCGTAACTGCGCATCGGGATCCAGGCCAGCAACCCAATTCACGTAGGCATGACTGTAACGCCGCTCGCCGATCAGCCGTTCCACCCAGGCGCTGGCGACGCTGGCATCGAGGCCGTTGGGTGTGGCCCGCAACCGCTGCATCAGGCGCGCGACGCCATCCATATCCGGGGCCTGGCCGACCACGAAGCCCAGGACGTCCGCGCGCCAGGGCGGAGATTTCTGCAGTGCGGCGACGAACGCAGGCTGCAGTTCCGGCCGTGTGGCGACGCCCGAGATCGTGGCGGAAAGCACCGGCAGCATGCGCGGATGCGCACTCAGTAGCGCATCGAGATCGCCCATTGCCGCGTCCGCCTGATCGCTGGCAAGGTGGTGATTGAACAACCAGGTTCGCGTCGTAACGTCTCGCGGCGAGCGCCGCGCCGCGATCCGATAGAGCGCATAGGCACGACCTTCATCGCCTTTGGCCTGCGCCACCTGCCCCAGCAATCGATACGGTCGCGACTGCAGCGGGTGGGCCTGAAGCGAGCGCCGCGCCAACGATTCAGCCTCGTCCCATTGCCCAGAATCGAACAACTGCTCAGCGCGGACCACCAGGGCCACGGGGTGGTCGGTGCGTTGGGCACGCGCGCGCTCGGGATCGCTGCGCGCAAAATGATCGGCGAGTCCCAGATTCGCCGCACGCCACCCGACCACGATCAAAAGCAAGGCAAATAACCACCCACCTGCGCGGCGCAGCCACATAGCCCGCATCACTGTGCCTGATGGCGGATGCGGGCAATGCGCACTTCGCCATCCTCGTGGCGCAATTCGAAGCGGATATCGCCGCCGATATGCTTGGGTCGGGCGCGCCCCAGCGGCGTAATGGCCGCGTCGAAGCTGGCGACCACGGCCACCATATCCCCTTCGCGCCACCAGGTCATGTCATGCAACGACAGCTGCCGCGCACGGCTGGTCCGGAACAATTCGCGATAATCATCCGCGAGACGCTTGGAACCTTGGGCGATATTGCGCGCGTCACGAGTGAACAACGCCATCAATCCAATCAGGTCGCCATCGGAATAAGCGCTTCGGAACCGTTCCAACAGATCGTCGACCAGCAGTTGATCGACACCGGCACCAGCGCTCGCAGCCACCACGGGGCCGCTTGCCGCCGGATAAGCATCCTGTGGTAGCGATGTAGCATCGGCGGACGCGATGCTGCTTGCCGGAGAGGCGACGACGGCTTCCCCAACCTTGGGCGACACCGCACTATCTTGACGTTCGAGTCGCGTCGATGCGGCAGGTGCCGCCCCCACCACATCGGCGACAGCCGGCGGCGGCTCCACTGCTGTCCCAGGTGGCGATTGAGAAAGGTCGGCATCGTTACGGCGCGGCATCACCTGGCGCTTTGCGAGTGTCGGAGCTAGTGGTTTCTCGACTGAAGGCGGCTGCGTGCTGGCCAACTCAGGCGCGGCGGCCGGCGGCTCGACCTGATCGGCGGCCGCTGTCGCAGCTACCGATGCCGTAGATTCAACTGCCGCAGACTCGACCACGTCCACGCTGCTGACCACGCCTGCATCCGGCTTGGGTGTGCGTACGAACCTCGAACTGGCCGGAACTGCGGCAGCGTTCGGGGTTTCAGTTGCTTCGTACCCCGATTCAGCGACCGGCCTGCCATCGTGCGCGAGATACATCACCGCGAGCACCAGCACCGCAAACGTACCCAACCCAGCCAACACCATACCGGGCAGGCGCCGCATGGTACGTGCCGAAATGCGTTTGCCCAGCGTGCCCGAGCCCAGCCCGGTCACGGTGAGTGGCAACCCCGCCGCGAGCAGCGGCGCGTCACCGTGCTCCACGCCAGGCGGGACATTATGCTCGTATTCGGCCCGCTCTTCAGAGCCGCGCAGGTCGCGCCAGGCACGATTCACGCGATCCAGAAATACTGTCTGCCATGGGTCTGAATTGCGGTCAGGATGCAGCCAACGCACCAGCAGACGATAGTGGTCCCGAATGTGCGTCGTGACATCGTCACGATTGGCGGCGAGGACACGGAAGCTGTCGATACCCGGCATGAAGCAGACCTGGAGCAAATAGAATTCAGCGGCCTCGCGAAGCTCGGCTGCCGATGCACCGGTTGCCACCATCATCTGCTGGGTAGTCGCGGCGTCCTCAGCGACCAGACGCAGGACGGCAGTCACGTCCTTGGAAAAGCGCGCCGCGCGCGCTGCGTTCACACCGGCTGGCGCCCGGACCAGTGCCAGTGCCAGCGATACGGCGCTGGCGCCGGGGGCAGTCATTGACGCTCCAGCGTGGGCACGCGTTTGCCGCTATAGCAATAATAGTTGTAGTCCCCATAGCCGTAGCCATAGGCGGACTGCCGCGATTCGAACTTGGTGAGAATCCCGCCGACCACGAAGGCCTGTGCCGCCAGCAGCCGTTTGATGGCATTGCGCGCCACGCTGACACGCGTCTCGCCGGCCTCGACGACGAGCACCGTGGCGCGCGCGACGTTGGCGAGAATCGGCGCATCGGCAAGACCCAGCACAGGCGGTCCATCGATAATGATCTTGTCGAACTTCTCCCCCGCGACCGTCAGCAACGAAAGCATCTTGCTGCCCGCCAGCAGCTCCGCAGGATTGGGCGGCAACGGCCCGCTGGTCATGATCATCAGCCCTTTGTCCTCGGTGGTCATGATCACGTCGTTGGGACGCGCCGAGCCGGCAAGCAGGTTGCTCAGACCGTTGCTATTTCCGACGCCCAGGGTCCGGTGCAACGAAGGATTGCGCAAGTCTGCGTCGATCAGCAGAACGCGCGTACCCATCTGCGCGAAGTTGCGCGCCAATGCCAATGCCGTCGTCGACTTGCCTTCGCTGGGTGTGGCGCTGGTAACCAACAACGATCCTGGCGAACCCGTCGCCGTGGAAAACTGCAATGCGGTACGTACCGAACGATACGCTTCGGAGAACGCCGAGCGTTGATCCAGCCAGGCCTCCTGAGGGGAGATTTTCTTCAGCATCGGAATCACACCGAGCACCGGCACGTTCAGGAATTTCTCGATGTCTTCCGGGGTCTTGATGGAATCGTCGAGATACTCGAACGATATCGCCAGCACGATGCCGAGCAGCAGCCCGATCAGCGCGCCGATCACCATGTTGCTCTTGATGCTGGGCTTGAAGCGCGCACCGATGATGGCGCGATCCACAATCGAGACATTGTTCGACGTCACGCCGGCAGCCACACCGACTTCCTTGTAACGTTGCAGCAGGCCGTCGTAGAGCTGGCGGTTGGTGTCGACCTCACGCTTGTAGATGTTGTACTGAATGCTGCGGTTCTGCAGATCCAGCACTTCGGTCTTGACCAAGACCATCTGCTCCTTGAGCAGGCGCTCCTGGTCCTGGGCGCCGAAATATTCAGCTTGGATGGATGCCTTGATATTGCTGATCTCATCGACGATCTGACGATCCATTTCGCTGATCTGGCCCTTGAGCTGCAGCATCAGCGGATATTCCGGCTTGTACATGCGCAGCTTGTCCTGAAACTCGGCCATCAGCTTGCCGCGGCTTTCCTGCAACGTTTGAATGATGGAATTGCCGTCGGTGTCGGCATACAGCACCATGCCGCGCGAGGCCTGCGCCTGACGCCAGCGCGATTCGGAGCGAATGCGCTCTTCGCGCGCCTTATCGAGGGCGGCATTGAGCGAGGCCAGCGTCTGTTCCGACAACGTGGTGGACTGCTCGCTGATGCTGACCAGTTGTTCGCGCTGCGCGAATTCGACCAGCTTACGTTCCGAATCCTCCAGCTTGAGCCTGAATTCCTGGAGTCGTTCTTCAAGATAGCCTTTGGCATATGCCGACGAATCGAAGCGCCGCTCCAGATTGCTGGAGATGAAAATTTCGGTAACGGCATTGGCGGAACGCTGTGAAAATGCGCGGTCGGGGCTGTCGTAATTGACCCGTACCAGTCGCGAATTGCGCACCGGCTCGATCGACAACCCTTCGCGGAACTGGTTGACCAACGCACGTTGCCGATCGTCGCTGGTGGCCGGCGTGGGCACCGCCCCTCCGGTCGAAGCCACCGGGGCGGTCCGCTCGGCACCGCCGCCGAGCCAGCCGGAAACACGCGACCAGACGCTGGCCGGGCGCAGCCGTTCGAGGTCGCCGCTGGCAGCCAGCCCAAGGTGATTGACAACACGCTCAGCCAGGCTGCGGCTTTTCAGCAGCTCGTACTGGGTCTGATAAAAATCGCGGTCTCCGGCGCCTTCCAGCGGTGTCATGGCGCCAACGTCCACCACCTTGATGGTGTCGCGCTCGATCTGCAGAATGGCCGAAGCGCGATAGATCGGGGTTGTGAGCAGCGTGCCCACCAGCGTCATTACCAGCACGATCAGCCAGGCGCCCAATACCGTCCAGCGCCGCTTCAGCAATATGCGCCAATAGCTGCGCAAATCCATGTCCTGGTTGGCCGACTCCGCATCCGGACCACGTAGATCGAGGCTGATCTCGTTCTGGGGATCGTTGGCGACCCGCATCGGCCGGCGCGCTTCCTGTGCGACTGGCAGGTGCGCAAGATGGCCATGATCGTGGGAAGGTCGTTTCATGTCCCTACCTCGGCAGTGCCTCAAGGAAAGTCTGAATAAGTCCCCCGCTACTACTTCGCTCTTACTGCCTATCGTTTACCACACACTGGTTTTCTACAGCGGGATCCGCTCTACCCGCACTTCCACCACTTGCAGAGGGCGACGCAGCTACGATCTTGTCCAGAAGCGTCCTGACTTCAGAACAAAACGAAGAAACTCAGCATCGGCACCGTTTCGATGAAACGCCGCAGCGCGGTCTTCGAGCCGGACTGCTCGATCACGATGATGTCGTCACCATACACCTGTGGGTCTTCGGCATTGCCGGCGCGAATGGCGGCGATATCGAATACGGCCGCCATTTTCTTTCCCTGGATCATGCGAAAGATCACGATGCCCTGGGGGTTGGCCAGCGGATCCAGGCCCTGTGCCATGGCAACAGCCTGGATCAGTGAGGTCTTTCCGGTCAGCGGATAGATGCCGGGATTCTTGATCGCCCCCTCCAACGTAACCCTCTGGCTGGCGAATTCCTTGACGAAGACGCTGACCTGGGGATTCTGCAGATAGCGCTCGTCGAGCCGGCCGGCGATCTCGGCTTCGAGCTCCTGCGCGGTCTTGCCGCCGGCCGTGATGGCGCCGATCAGCGGCAGCGAAATTTGCCCGGCGGAGTTCAAGCGCACGGTTCGGTTCAGATCAGCGACCTGGAAAACACTGATCTCGATCAGATCCTGGGGGCCGACGCGATATTCGGACACGCCCTGATAAGCCCCGCTGGAGGCCGTCGTATCGGGCGCGCCCAGACTAGTGGTAGCGGTCACTGCGTTCATGGTTCCGGTTCGATCCGCGCCGCCGCCGGTGCTGGCGCAGCCGGCCACAAGCAGGGCGGTAAACGCCTGAGAGAATATGTATGCGATTTTCCAGTTCATATCCAATCCCTGGTATTAGTTTGCATTATGTGCGCCTGGATTGCGTTTGGAAAGTCGCCCATGCACGACTTCAGGCGGCCTGTCTGCTCGATGCGCCGCATAAGGATTGCAAGGTCGCTGTGTGCGGGAGCGCAGCGAACTGTTATGTGCGTCGTACCGTCGGCCGCAACGATACCAACGCGTCTGTGAGTCGCGTTCGCGTTGACAAATATCGACAATTGGCAGTTCGCCGAACCCGTCGCAAATCCCACGCCGAAGACGCGCCAGACGAATAAGAGCGCATTAGGTATCCTCTGAACAAGTCCGGAGCCGCGATAGCCCCCTGAGTCAGGGGGCGAAAAACCGCAGGTTTTTCGGGGTGTGGCAAGTACTAAGCTGTAGAGCGAAGTTAAAGTGATGACTTATTCAGAGCTTCCTTAGGCATAAGTAGGCTGGCGGCCTACCCCTGACCGCGCAACGCCTGCCCTTGCAGCAGCCAATGCCAGGCCGATTCAATGATCTGTTCGAGATCGGTTCGTTGCGGCGACCAGGCCATGATCTGCCGGGCGCGGGCGCTGTCGGCAAAAAGGCGTGCTGGATCGCCGCCACGTCGCGGCAGATGATTCACTTGAACCTTCTTGCCGGTGACCTGCTCGCAGGTCCGGATGACCTCGTGCACCGAATATCCACGACCGCTGCCGATATTGATAGCTACGGTCTTGCCGCCGGCACCGAGATAACGCAGCGCGGACAGATGCGCTTCGGCAATATCTTCCACATGCACGTAGTCGCGCACGCAGGTGCCATCGTCGGTTTCGTAGTCGCTGCCGAACACCGACACCGGCGTACCGTTCTGGATCGCCAGCAACACATTGGGAATCAGATGCGTTTCCGGCTGATGCCATTCACCGATCGCGGCATCTGCGGATGCGCCAGCCGCATTGAAATAACGCAATGACACGCAATCGATCAGTCCCTGCGCCGCGACATCGTTGGTCACCGACTCGAACGCGGCCTTGCTGCGCCCATAGACACTGACCGGCGCAATCGGCAAGCGCTCATCCACCGGCGTTCGTTCGGGCTGACCATAGAGTGCACAGCTGGACGAGAACACGATGTGGCGCACGTTGGCGTCGTCCATCGCCTGCAATAGCGTGATACCAGCGCTGACGTTGTTGCGCCAATAGGCGATGGGCTGACGTTCGCCTTCGCCGGCGAGCGCACTGCCTGCGAGATGCAGCACAGCCCGCACCGGATGGCGCTCGAACACGCGCTTCAGGAAAGCGGCATCACCGACATCACCCTGCTCGAACGGCCCCCACTGCAGCGCCCAGGCATTGCCGGTGCTGAGATTGTCGACCGCAACCGGGGTGATGCCGGATGCCGCCAGAGCGCGGCACACATGGCTGCCGATGTAGCCCGCACCCCCGGTCACCAGAACGCAGTCGCTCATGCGGCATGCACCGGTGTAGCGATCTCGCGACCGGAAAGCAGTGCGTCGAAGTATTCGATCGTCGCCGCCAGCCCCTGGTCCAACGCGATCTTCGGCGTCCAGTCGAGTTCGCGCTTTGCCAGGCCAATATCCGGCTGGCGCTGCGTCGGGTCATCCGCTGGCAACGGCAAGTACACCAGTTGCGATTTCGAACCGGTCAGCGCGATCACGCGCTCGGCCAGCTCGCGAATGGTGAACTCGCCGGGATTGCCGAGGTTCACCGGGCCGGTGAAACTCTTGGGCGTAGCCATCAACTTGAGAAAGCCATCGAGCAGATCGTCGACGTAGCAGAATGATCGCGTCTGCTGGCCTTCACCGTAGATGGTGATGGGCTCATGCTTCAGTGCCTGCACGATGAAATTGGACACCACGCGGCCATCATTGGGATGCATGCGCGGTCCGTAGGTATTGAAGATGCGCGCGACTTTGATATCCAGCCCGTGCTGACGGTGGTAGTCGAAGAACAGTGTCTCGGCGCAGCGTTTGCCTTCGTCGTAACAAGAGCGTGGTCCGATGGTGTTGACGTGGCCCCAATACGACTCGGGCTGCGGATGCACCTTGGGATCGCCATAGACCTCGCTGGTCGAGGCCTGGAAGATGCGGCAGTCCAGACGCTTGGCCAGGCCCAGCATGTTGATTGCGCCATGCACGCTGGTCTTGGTCGTCTGCACAGGGTCGTGCTGATTGTGGATCGGCGATGCCGGGCAGGCCAGGTTCCAGATTTCATCGACTTCGATGAACAGCGGAAAGGTCACATCGTGGCGCAGAAACTCGAAACGCGGATGCGTCAGCAGATGCGCGACGTTGCGCTTGCTGCCGGTGAAGAGATTATCGGCGCAGACCACCTCGTGCCCCTGCGCGATCAGCCGGTCGCAGAGATGCGAGCCGAGAAAACCGGCACCACCGGTGATCAGAATGCGCTTGGTGGATTCGTAGTGACGCATGCTGCGAGTGGCCTTGGTCGGAGTGGTGGCAGGTTACAAGAGAGTCGATGCCCGTGGGATATCCGTGGGAGCGGCGTCCCGCCGCGAATCCATGGC
>JANMUE010000152.1:0-2652 GCA_031391205.1 Lysobacterales bacterium
TACCACGACAAATACAAAATCGACATCCAGTATCACGCCGCGTTCGCCTACGACGCCGTGATGGTCATGGTCGCCGCGATGAAAAAAGTCAATTCCACCGAACCAGCCAAGTATCTGCCGGAACTAGCCAGCACCAACTACGGCGGCGTGACCGGTAACATCCAGTTTGATGCCCAGGGTGATCTATTGAATGGTGCAGTGACGGTGTACCAGGTCAAGAACGGTCAGTGGGAATCGGTGGCCACCGTCGGTGCGCCGACTGTTGGTGCGCAGTAGGAAGATGCAGCATTCAATCGTGGCTGAGCCGACGGAACGTACGGTACACTACCGTACGTTAAATCGCCGGGAGTCTACCGATGGCCGCCACCGCCCGCCTTGACCTGCGCCTTTCCGTGAGGGACAGAGAGCGTATTGACCGTGCAGCCGCCTTAGCCGGACTGCCGTTGGCTGCGTTCGTACGCACTGCAGTACTCCGGGAAGCGGATAGAACGGTTGCTGCGGAATCTATTGTGACGCTGCCACCGGCTGAGTCGAAGCGGTTTTTGGCGGCCCTTAGCAAGCCCTTCGCGCCCAACGCTGCACTGCGCCGAGCACTGAAACGCGGTGACCAGTTCGGTATCTGAAGTGGCATTGACAGTTGAGGAACTTGATTCGAAGCGGCACGACCGTGCGGGATTTGACTGCGGCGTGGAGCCGCTGAATTTGTATCTCAAAAACCTTGCCGCCCAGCATCGCAGCAAAGGAATTGCAACCAGCTTCGTGGTGGTTGACTCTGATCGACCAACCAAGATTCTCGGCTACTACAGTCTGAGCGCAGCCACGCTAGCGTTCGAACAACTGTCAGCAGCGGACCGAAAAGGCCTACCGGCCTATCCGATACCGGCCGTAAGAATCGGGCGTTTAGCGGCTTCGGTTGCCAGTCGCGGACTGGGGCTGGGTGAATTGTTACTGCAGAACGCGATCAAGCGCATTTTACGGACGCGCAATACCCTCGGCGTGTACGCAGTCGTTGTCGAAGCAAAAGATGCCTCGGCCGAGTCGTTCTATCGCAAGTACGGATTCCGATTATGCGATGTGAAGACCCGGCAATTCTATCTTCCGCTCGGCGCTGGATAGTGCGCGTGGCGGCGACTACCGCTATCGAGTCAGTCGCGACTTCAGATCGAATTCCCGAAATACTGAAACCCTGAGCTGGCCGCGCAAACATTTGCTGCCGCTCGGCAGCTATCAGAGCATCGACGTCACCACGCCAGCAGATGCGCTCGCGCGGATCGCAGCGGAGTAACCCTCAATACCTTCGCACCGGCACCGCTCACATGGGGCGAACAACTTGCCGACAGGAATGGAACAGAACATTATTATTGATGTGCGAGAGCAGACAATAACGCCACAGCAAGAAAATGCGATTATGGGGTATTGTCCAGAAGTCCAACGGTGTGGTTAGTCCGACGGCAATAGGATTTAAGCGACAATGAGAAACGTAGGATTTGTCGGCGGTAGCTCGATCAGCGAACTTGGACCGGTGTCTGATGTGGTCCTATTCTTTGAATGTCTCAATATTTATGTTGTGCGAGGCCGCCCTGAGCAGGATTGGAGTTTGCTAACTGATCGATTGTATCGACGATATTTACGCTTGGAGGAGTTGCCTGCGGCATCTAAGTTAATGGAGCAGGTAGAGCAAATATTCGCCACGTTGCCCAATACGGTAGTGAAGTGGAATGAGAAAATGATTGGTGAATCAAATGATAGTTGGTTGGACCCTATCAAGCCGACGTTAGCAGAGATATTTGAGAAGTACTTTGATCACTTTGCTTATTGCGTCGAATCGGCCCAGGTTTTTTTTGACAGCTGGAAAAGTTATCTGCCAGTAAAAACCTCAATCTCCGACACATCAGGATATACAGTTGATAAGAAACGACCTTTAGAGGACTACGATACCCTTGCAGGAGAACCATTTTGGCTTCAGCCCGCGTAAGGCGCACAGCTTCTGTGCGCCTTACGATCTTACTTCCGCTGCCAGTGAATAGTGGCGCCGCAGGTTCCCAGGTATTGATCACTCACTGTCGATACGCTTGAGCGCCGCAACCGTATCAACACCGGAGCCATCGCTAGCGGTCAGTGCCGCAGTTTGATTGCCGCAATAAATTCCATGGTTTACGCTCACTCAGTGCAAGATGCGGCCGGAACGATGGCGGCACAGTCCTGACAGCCATCCCATGAGGAGCCTCTTTGAGCGAACTGGTACAGCAAATCCTGAATGGCTTGGTGGTGGGTAGCATGTATGCGCTGATTGCGCTCGGCTACACCATGGTTTACGGCATTCTGCAGATCATCAATTTCGCGCACGGCGAGGTGATGATGATCGGTGCGATGGTCACCATTTCCGCCATCAATATGCTCACCGGTGCCGGCGTTACTTTGCCCGGCCCACTGCTACTGTTGGCTGGGCTGTTGATCGCCGCGCCGATCACGATGTTGTTGGGCTTTCTGATCGAACGCATTGCCTACCGGCCGCTACGCAATGCGCCGCGCCTCGCGCCGCTGATTACCGCCATTGGCATTTCCATTCTGCTGCAACAAGTGGCGGTGCTGATCTGGAAAAGCAATCCACGCTCCTTCCCCGATGTGGTGTCGCAACAGCCCTTCGAGTTC
>JANMUE010000163.1:0-37274 GCA_031391205.1 Lysobacterales bacterium
CCGGCATCAAAGCTTGAGTTGGAGCGGCGTCCCGCCGCGACGCCTTTCCCCCAATTTGTAGAAGGGCATCGCGGCGGTCGTCTCTCGGCATCCTGCCTTCGACGACACTTGTGCGTCCATGCACGGCGGGACACCGCTCCCACGTCCGACATCATCGGCATATGCCCTGGCCAATCACGCCGCTACACTCAGCCGCTGTAACAGTCCGGGAGACGGCGCATGCGTGGTTTATCGTGGTTGAGCTTGGTGTTGATTTTGGGAATGTCCGCGTCTGCCGCCAGTGGTCCTGAGCGCGACGAACACAGCTATGCGCATCTGGATGAAGTGCGCGTTCGGCATCTGTTCCTCGACCTCGATGTGGATTTCGACAAGAAGCAACTGCAGGGCTTTGCGGAGCTTCAGTTGGACTGGGCCAAGCCCGCCGCACGCACGTTGAACCTCGACACCCGTGCGCTCAGTATTGACCGCGTGCTCGCATCCGATGGCAAGGGCACCTGGAAACAGGCGCGCTTTACCCAGGCTGCGGCGCATCCGGCTTTCGGAAGCGAGCTGATCATCCGCCTGCCGCAGCAGTCACCGAAAGTGCGCGTCTATTATCACACCTCGCCGCAGGCCTCGGGTCTGCAGTGGTTGGCGCCTGTGCAGACGCTGGGCAAGCAGAAGCCTTTCATGTTTTCGCAGGCACAGGCGATTCATGCACGCAGCTTTGCCCCGCTGCAGGACACGCCGGCAGTGCGCTTTACCTACGATGCGCATATCACCGCGCCTGCGGGCATTCGCGTGGTGATGAGCGCCAACAACGACCCGAAGGCCACCGGGCAGGGTGGTTATCGCTTCAACATGCCACAGCCGATTCCTTCTTATCTGCTGGCCATCGCAGCGGGCGATCTCGCGTTCAAGGCCATGGGCCCGCGCAGCGCTGTCTATACCGAACCGGGTCGACTGGAAGCCGCGGCCAAGGAGTTCGAAGACACCGAGGCGATGATCACCGCAACCGAAAAACTCTACGGCCCGTATCGCTGGGGACGCTATGACCTGCTGATCCTGCCGCCGTCGTTTCCGTTCGGTGGCATGGAAAATCCACGCCTTTCGTTCATCACGCCGACCGTGATCGCGGGCGACAAATCGCTGACCGCGTTGATCGCGCATGAGCTGGCGCATTCCTGGTCCGGCAATCTGGTTACCAACTCCAGCTGGCGCGATCTGTGGTTGAACGAAAGTTTCACCAGCTATGTCGAGAATCGCATCGTCGAAGCGGTGTATGGCGTTGAGCAGGCACGGGTGCAGCAGGTGGTGGCGCAGCACGAGCTGATCGAAGAAATGAAGGAATTGCCCGAGCTCGACCAGCATCTGGTGCTGACCCTTGCAGGCCGCGATCCCGACGATGCTTTTTCCGGCGTGCCCTATGCCAAGGGCGAATGGATGCTGCGTACGATGGAAGAGCGCTTCGGGCGCGAAAAATTCGACTCGGTAATTCGAGAGTGGTTCGATGCGCACGCCTTCCAGAGCGCCGACACCGATGATTTTCTCGCGTTCTTCGGCGAGCGACTGCTCGATAATCCGAGCGCCGTGATGACGCGCTACGATGTCGATGCCTGGTTGCATCAGCCCGGCATCCCAAAGCATGCAGTCGCGTCGACGTCGGCTGTGCTCGAGCGCATCGACGCAGTGCTGAAAACCTTTCTGGAGGGCGGCAGCGCCAGCGCGCTGAATGCCAAGACCTGGACCACCGGCGAATGGCTGCATTTCCTCAATGGGTTGCCGGTCGACCTGAAGGTGGACAAACTTGCGGACCTTGATGCGCAATACCAGCTAACCGGTACCGGCAATGCCGAAATCGCGTTCCGTTTCTATCTTGCCGGTATTCGCGCCGACTACACACCGATGCGCGCTGCACTGAAGGCACATCTGGTCGGCATCGGCCGGCGCAAGCTGATGGTGTCGCTGTGGACCGAGCTGGCGAAAACACCGGCCAACAAAACCTGGGCGATGACGGTGTATACCGAGGCGAGGCCGGGATACCACCCGATCGCTCAGGGCACCATAGACGCGATTCTGGGTTACTCCGGGCGTTGACCAGACCGAATCCAACGACGCAACGCAAAATTACGGTGATTGTAGGTGCGGGGCCTGACCTGCACGCTCTTGATCTTCTGCATCGTGTAATCAAGATCAACAGCATGCGGGTCAGGCCCCGCATCTACACTACAGGCGCTAGCTGCGCATACCCTTGTCGCGCGGCGGCGGACCAGGGTGAGGATGCCTTGACCAGGTGCATGCAACTCTTGGCACCTGCATCCGCACATGAAACACTGCCTGCATGAATCGAAACGCCCAACCCCGATCGCGTCTTAGGCGCTGGCTGATGCTGTTGGCAGCATGGGTGCTCGGTCTGGGGCTGATCTATTGGTTGCGTCCCGGATGGATGCTGGATGCCTACTTCGCCGTGCAGCGCTGGCATGCAGGAGTCGAAGAGGGCAGTGTGAGCGTGGCCGGCGCAAATTGGCGTTATGTGGATGGCGGCAGTGGCGAGCCTGTGCTGCTGGTGCACGGCATGGCTGGCAGCAAGGAAAACTGGTTTTTGCTCGCGCCGCATCTGACCGATAGCTATCGCGTCATCGCGCCGGATCAGGCCGGTTTTGGCGGCAGTGCCGAGGCGGCGGACAACGACTACCGCATCAGCACCCAGGTCGAACGTCTGCGCGAATTCGCCGACGCAATGCAGCTGAAACGGTTTCACCTGGTCGGGCATTCCATGGGTGGGCATACCGCTGGCGTATTTGCGGCGCGCTATCCCGAGCGGGTGCAGACGTTGACGTTGATGAATGCAGCCGGTGTGCCATTCAAAGCAAATGCATTCCAGGCCTTGGTCGAGCGCGGCGAGAATCCCTTCGCTACCGAGACCATTGAAAAATTCGATGCGTTCATGCGCATGACCTTCGAGCATCCACCGTTTGCGCCGCGGCGCATGCGCCAGGTCTATGCGGACCGCAACGCACCTCGCGCCTCGCTATGGAACAGCATTCTCCAGCGTATCAGCAGCGAGAAGACGCGTTACTTCCTGCAAAGCAAGCTCGCCGACATCCGGTCACCGACGCTGGTCCTGTGGTGCGATCGCGATCAGTTGCTGGATGTCAGCTCAGTGGATGCGTTTCGCGCCGGTCTGCCGCAGGCGCGTATTGAAATTCTGCAGGGCTGCGGGCACATGCCGATGATGGAAAAACCCGTGGAAACGGCGACGTTGCTGCGTCAGCAGTTTGTGATGTAGGAGCGGCCTACATCACAGGGATTTCAAAGCCGACTTCGCCTGATCGACCCATTCGCGCTCTTTCCGTCGATAGTACGAGGGCGCCGTCTTGTCGCGGTCCAGCATGGATTGAAATACCCGGCGCGCATCCACAGCGCGGCCATCACGGACCAGCAGCAGACCATAGCGGCACCGCGCCTCTTCCCCAGGAAAGCTGGTTTCCAGTACGGCGTATTCGTTCAGCGCTTTTTCGGTTTCACCGAGTTGATCCAGCGCGCGCGCATACAAGAGATGCCCGTCTGGCGAGCGAAAGTCCGGGTTGGCAGCGATCAGCTTTTCCAGCGTTTGCCGACACTCGGCAAACTGCCCGAGTTCGGCCTGCGCGTGCGCCAAACCCAGCATGAAGTTGGCCTCGTTGGCGTAGACGCCGGTGAGGCAGCGCTGATAGAGAAACGCCGCGGTGTCGAAATCTCCCAGCTTCATGCATTCTTCGGCGAGACGTTTGCGATTCTCCAGCGTGTCGGTTACCAGCAACTCGGCTTCGATGCGGCGACGATTCTTCTCGGGATTGATCTTTTCGCCGATGCTGCGTAACGCGCGACGCGCGGTCGGATCGTTGCGTAGTCCAGGCAATACCTCGGCCACCAGGTAGGCGATGCCGCCGATCCAGGGCAGCATAACGATGATCATGATCCAGTAGAGCTGGCGCCCGGTCTTGGCGACGTGGATCGCGAGGACGAGTTGGAACAGCACGGTAAAAACGACGACAATCGGCATGACAGGTTCCTGTGAGTCCGACCTGTGGTCGGACGTTTTCCTTTCTGGTTCATCATGCAGTAGAGCTTCCGACCACAGGTCGGACCCACACAGCATTTTCCGATGCGCCGGAGTTGTGTTACTTCCGTTCTGCCTTGCTGGCGTCGCGGATCGCCTTGAACTCGCTACCTTCTTTCCACTCCGGCCATTGCGTGCTCGTTGCCAGCCTGCGGCCGATTTCGAAGTAGACGTTCACGTCTTCCACCAGGCCGGCGTAGTCCCAGTTTGGATCGAACTCGTCGCCGGGCTTGTGGTAGCGAAGGTTGGTGTATTCCTCGACCTGCGTCCGGCCATAGTCTGCACCCTTGCTGACATGGTCCTGGCCGGAGCGCGCGTGCAATGCCGGCACGCCCTTGCGCGCGAAATTGAAATGATCCGATCGGAAATAGAAGCCGCGCTCCGGTGTGGGCTCGTCTTCGGCAACACGATGCTGTGTAGCCAGAACCTCCGAAAGAATGTCCTGCAGATCGTTCTGGCCGAAGCCCGATACCGCGAAATTCTTTGTTCTGCCGATGATCGGCGGGGCATCCATATTGATCACGCCTACCACTTTTTCCAGAGGCAGCAATGGGTGTTCGGCGTAGTACCGCGAACCCAGCAGTCCGGATTCCTCCAGCGTCGGCAGCATGACGACGACGGAACGTTCGGGCTTGGTCTGCATCGCACCGAAAGCTTCGGCGATTTCCAGTGCGGCCGCCAGACCACCGCCGTTATCGATGGCACCGTTGTAGATATGGTCCTCGCCATCGTCCTTGTCGGTGTCGTTGCCGAGGTGATCCCAGTGCCCGGTGAAGAGCACGCTCTCATCGGCGCGTGTGCTGCCCGGCAGGATTGCAACGATATTGTTGGAATACGAAGAATTGATCTCGCTGGCAAGTTTGACGCTCATGCTGGCATTGAGCGGTACCGGCTTGAAGCCGCGTGCGTCGGCGTCCATGCGCAGCGCATCGAGGTCGTGACCCGCCGCTGCAAACAGCGCTTTGGCGGCTTCCATCGTGATCCAACCCTGGGCCTTGAGCTTGGGGCTGCTGTCTTCGGACGTGGGTAGATCATGCTGAACGCCGCCCCAGGAATTGGCGACCACTTCCCAGCCATAGCCTGCTGGCTCTGTGTCGTGCACGATCAACGCCGCGGTGGCGCCTTGACGTGCGGCTTCCTCAAACTTGTAGGTCCAGCGGCCGTAGTAGGTCATCGCCTTGCCCTTGAACAACTCCGGGTCCTTGCGCAGGAAGCCGGGGTCGTTGACCAATACGACGATGGTCTTGCCTTTGACGTCGACGCCGTCGAAATCGTTCCATTGCTGTTCCGGCGCGTTGACGCCGTAGCCGAGAAACAACAGTTCGCTGTTTTCGACATCGACCAGACGCTCGCCGCTCTGCGTACCGATCACCATGTCCTTGCCCATTGACAGCGTCTGCGTCTGTTCGCCGATTTTCAGATTCAGCGTCGTTGCCGGGTCGGCCTTGGTCGACACCATCGGCACGCGCTGGGTGTAAGTCGCGCCATCGCAGGGATAGGCCGGGCAGGGCTTGCCATCGGGTACTGCGGGCAGAAAACCGGCTCGCGTGAGTTCGGTTTCGAGATACGCCAGCGTCAATCGTTCGCCCAGCGTCCCGGGATCGCGTCCTTCGAATTCGTCCGATGCCAGGCGCTGGATGTGATGCGCGAGATCTTCAGCACCGATCTCAGGCTTGAACTGGTGCGGCGCACGCAGGTCGACCTTGACCTCTTGATAAGCCGGAGGCGTGGTGGTCGGGGTGGGGGTGGCTGGAGGCGCGGTTGAATCACCGCAGGCGGAAAGCAGCAGTAAACAAGAGACGGCGACAAGGGAACGCATGCAGGAACTCCCGATGGTGCAAAGCGGGCATGATAGGTCATGCCCGGCGTCGTTCCATAGTGCCGGTAGGGCGCTCAGTTGCTTCGAATCACCGGCTCGGTCAAAACCCGCTGGCGCGCAGTAACAGAGCGTCTCTGCGCGCGCAGATGACGGCGCAGGGCGCGTTCGCCCAGGCTGACCAGCGCCAGCAATAGCATTGCCACCGCCAGCACGGCACTTACGCTGCAGGCGAGTGCCGACGGTGCCGCACCCAGGGTCAGCATCTCGCCCATCGTGCCATTGGCATCGAACGAGGTGACGGCGGCAACGAAGAATGCGTTCACGACAGTTTCCTATGTTGAGGAGGGAGCGCCCGACATCAAGCCGGGCGTCAGAAACCGATGTGCTTAGTGCTGAAACGGGCGATGTTGTGGGTCCGACCTGCGGTCGAACACACGTTCTCGAACATGGAAGCGTCCGCGCGCAGCACAGCCCCACATTGCTGATCAGGTCTGGTCGCCAAGGCGCGAAGCACGGCGAGCCAGTGCCTCGCGTAGCCTGGCGCTATGCTCGCCCTCGTCACTCAACGACTGCGTCAGCCCGTTGAGATCGCCGCCGCTGATGCCGACTTCCTTCATCAACGACTCGATCAACGGCGCCTGGGCGCGATAACGCAGAGCGCTCGACACCACTTGATCGGCAAGATTGCCGTTGCCGGACGCGGTAGTGCTGTCGCCACCGCTTCCACCACCGCCATTCTGCAACCCTTCGATCTGAATGATCTTGATGCCATCAATAGCTTCCATCGGCTTGACGCTTTCGCGGATGATGTCGGGCAGATGCTTCAGCACGGCGAGCTTGATCTGCAGCGCGATCTGGTCGACTGACAACATGTTCGCGGCTTCGTTGAGCAAGCGCTGACCTTCAGCATCGACGGTATAGCGCTTTTCGGCGGCTTCGGCGCGCAGCTTTTCCGAGTCGGCGTCGCCCTGAGCCTCGATGCGGCGCTGGTCGGCGCTTGCGTTGGCCAAAGTGCGCATCGCATCGGCTTTGTCCTCTGCGGCTTGTTTTTCGGCCTGAGCAGCGACGGTGACGCCAATCATCTCGCGCTCCGCCTGGCGTGATGCCTCGACCAGTTCGATTTTCTTCTGGCGTTCGGCACGCTCGACTTCACGCACGGTGTCGACCTGTTCGGCTGCCCGCACCGCGGCACCGCGCGCCTCGTCGGCCTGCGTCTGTGCCTCGGACTGCGCCCGTGATTTCTCGGCGATGGCGATTGCGCGATCCTGTTCGGCAAGCTGCACCGACTTCTGTTGATCGATCTGCGCGGTCTCGATGGACTTGGCCTTGACGATTTCGCGCTCCTTCAATTGTTGCTCCATCGCGATGCGTTGATCCTGGACTACGCGATCGGAGGTCAATCGCGACTGATCGATCTGCTGCTGCGCGGCGATTTTTGCCTGCTCGGCATCGCGTGCCTTCTCCGCTTGCTGCACCGCAATCTCGGCATTCTGTGTGGCGCGGCGAATGTCGATTTCACGCTGCTGCTGCAGCTTGGAAAATTCCTCTTCGCGTGCAATGGCCATTTTTTCCTGCGCCGCGACCAGGTTCTTTTTCTGGATGGCGACGTCCGTATCCTGCTGGATCTCGTTGCGCTTTTTGCGGCGCAGTTCGATCGCTTCGGTCAGCTTGGTCAGGCCTTCGGCGTCAAAGGTGTTGTCCGGGTTGAAGAATTCCTTGCCAGTCTGATCGAGGCCGGTCAGCGACACAGCCTCCAGTTCGAGACCGTTCTTGAGCAGATCTTCGGATACCGCCTGCTGCACCTTCTGTACAAACAACGTGCGTTGCTCGTGCAGCTCTTCCATGCCCATTTCGGCGGCGACCGAGCGCAGCGCATCGACGAACTTGCCCTCGACCAGTGCCTTCAGTTCTTCCGGCGCCAGAGTCTTGCGGCCCAAAGTCTGCGCAGCGTTGGCAATCGATTCTTCGGTGGGCTGCACGCGCACATAAAACTCGGCGGTGACATCCACACGCATGCGATCACGCGTGATCAGCGCCTGTTCCGCGGAGCGGTTCACATCGAGCTTTAGTGTATTCATGTTGACCGGGATCACCTCATGGATCACCGGCAACACCAGGCTGCCGCCGTTGAGGATGACCTTCTGTCCGCCGAAGCCAGTGCGCACGAAGCTCAGTTCCTTGGAGGCGCGGGTGTACATGCGCGCGAACATCTTGCCGATGAAGATCAGCACAAAGAGTGCGACCAGGGCAATGCCGAAGACGACAGCGGGTCCCATCAATTGCTCGAACATGTGTGACTCCCTAAAGGTTGTACGCGGTGGTTCACGACTTGTTTTCCAGGGCCGGAACCTCGGCCCGTACGGCGCGATAGCAGGCGCCGCTTCTTGCCATCAGCAGGACTTCCTGGCCCTGCTGGAATTCCTCGAGGTCGTGTACCGGTTCGACCATGACGTAATGGGTGGTGCGAAATTCATCGCGCAGCTTGGCCTGGGCCGCAGCGCCACGTTTTGCGGTGCCAATGACGATCACGGCGACACGACCAATCAATGCGTCCTGCGACAACACCTGGGTCTCATCCCGCGGCAGCAGATCGCCCAATAACTTCGCTGCAACCCGCACGAAGGGCATGGCGAGGACGAACATCAGCACCGCGGCGATCAGACCCGGCAGCAGACCCATGCCCAGATATACCGAGGCAGCCTGCAGCAGCAGACCACCGACACCGAATACACCGAGGAAGACGGCGACCAGCATGAACGTTGGCACCTTGCCAACGCGCAGCCAGGCAAGCAGTTTGGTCGGCAGAGAATCGGTTCCTGCGGGTTGCCCATCAGCACCGACTTCAAGGTCCGGAACCAAGGTATCCAGGAACTCGGTCAGACCACCACCCATCCCAAGCTCCAGCAGCACCAGCAAGCCAAGCAAGGCAAGGGCGACGGTGAAAGCGAGATTTTGAGTGGCAAACAGGAATTCCATGGTCGGACCTATCGAATGCAGAGGATTAAGGCGATCAACTGAGGGACCCTTTAAACAAATTCGAAGCCGCGATAGCCCCCTGAGTCAGGGGGCGAAAAACCGCAGGTTTTTCAGGGTGTGGCAAACACCAAGCTGTATGGCGAAGACGAAGTCGGGACATATTCAGAGGTTCCTAGGATGCAGCAGATTTGTGACTTTGTTCGAGTACCAGCTTGGCCAGCTCCAGGGTTCCGCCCATATGTGTGGCGACAACATTGGGGTCGTAACACGGCGCCTTGCTGGTGACAGCGAGTCTCAGCATGGCGTCGGTGAAACGAAAGATTCGATGCGCCACGCCTGCTTCAAATTCAATCAATTCCTTGGCATCGGCTTTGCCGGGTTTGGCGCCAGGGCCTGCGATCAGAAAGGCGACAACGTCGGGCAGCCAATACAGCGTATCGGCGATCATCTCGGAGCGTTGCCGGGTCGCCAGTTCGCGCGCCCGCAAGGTTTGCGCTACGGGCTCCAGCAACTCACGCACCAGCCCCAGCGCGCCCTCGTAACTGTGCGCCTGATCGCGGCGATCACGCGCCTGGGCGATCAAATGCCGTAGTTTTTCGCTGGGCGTCGTGGCGCCGGCGATCTCCATTTCATTAAGGAAATCAGCGTCTTCCTCGCTGAGCCGTACCGACATTTGCATTGTTTTAGATGACATATGAAACCAAATGAATTCACATGGGATGCAATGTACTTCATTTGTTTCATTGTGTCAATGTCTGGTTCAGGTTGGGCTGATTTAGGGGCATAGGCGTTTCGGGCTTGCGTCGCTGCGCGCAGAACGGTCATCGTTCCTCGCCTCGGCGGTCGCGTGCAGGTGTTGCTGCGATCTGGCCGAAGTCGTCCCGCTCATGACCCAGGAGTGATAGCGATGTACAAACTCTACTTCTCACCCGGCGCGGCAAGCCTCTGTGTGCATCATGCACTGATAGAACTCGCCGTTCCCCACGAAATGATTGCACTGGACCTCAAGACCGGTGCGCATAAACAGGCGGACTATCTGGCGCTCAATCCGAACGGCGTGGTGCCGACGTTGATCGTCGATGGTCAGCCTATGTTCGAAGCGGCAGCTTTGATGCTTCTGCTTGCGGAGCGACATCCCGAATCGGGTTTGGTGCCGGCCGTGGGCAGTGCCTCGCGTCGCATCTATCTTCAATGGACGTTGCATCTGGCCAACACGCTGCAGCCGGCCTTCAGGCATTGGTTCTATCCGGATGAAATCGCGGGCGCCGAGAATGCCGAACGTGTGAAGCAGGAGGCGCAGCGCCGTGTCGAAGCCTGTTTCGATCGCCTGCAGGCGCATCTCGCAGCGCAAGGCCCGTACATGCTGGGCAGCGATTTCAGCATGCTTGATATCTATGCGGTGATGCTGATGCGCTGGTCGCGCAATATGCCCAAGCCGGCCACCGAATGGCCGGCATGCCGGGCACTGGCCGAGCGCGTCAAAGCACGACCCAGCTGGAAGCGGCTATACGAAGTGGAAGGTCTTACCGAATGGGCGTGATTCATTAGAACAAAAAGGCCGCATCCGTTGGGACGCGGCCTCTAGTCAAAATCTGCGCGTCATCAGTTTTCGATCAGGTTGAGCCGGCTACCGTCTTCCAGGCGCAGTGCCAGGGTCGACTCAAGCTCCACCAGGGTGCGCACTCTCGGGCAAAGCTTTTCGGCACGGCGCTCGATTTCGCGCGCCTTGGCCTCGATTTTTTCTTCGATTTCGGCTTCGAGACGCTCGGCTCGTGCTTCGATGTTCTTGATCGTCGCCTCGTCGCCGGTCAGCGCGGCAGCAATCGCGCGCGGCACAAATTCCCCGACCACCACTTTGACCAATTCTCCAGCCATCGTCTCGATCTGAGCCTCTACCAGCGCTTCAAACGCACGCTCGTCGAACGGACGGTTCAGTACCGCGTCGCGGATCTGCGTCTGCACGATGGCGCGGGTCTTCTCCATGCTGCGGATCACTTCTGTCTGGCGTTCACTGTTTTCGATCAACGCACGGCTGACTTCGCTCAGCGCATCGAAAGCGATATCGATGCCATCGCTGGCAATGACCACCGCCTCGGCGCTGATACCGCGCACTTCATCTTCGATGGAATGTATGGTGCGGCGATCCTTGTCGCTGAGGGCGACCTCTCGACCGTCGATGTACAGACGACCCCGGTCCAGGCGCACGTGGCCGGGTGACGAATCCTTGCTGCTGAAAGCGATGCCTTCACCTCTCAGATCGAGCGAATACGGGCTCTCGATGTCGCATTCGATATTGCCGGCAAGCAGCGGAGCTGTCGCGGTCAGCGCGGCAAGACCGATAGCGAATCGTGGTAGCAGTGACATGGTGACGCACTCCTGCGCTGGGGATGTGCTTGATGGATGCGTGTTTGAGCCTAGAGGTTTAAGGGCGGTAGCGTGCCCTGCCTTAAGTCATGGGTCGGCTAAATTCTGCGCGCACCGCAGCCGTACCGAGCTTCCACGCTGTCCAACCAAACCCCACGGCGAAGACCAGGCCAAAAACTGCACCGCTGATCTGTGCCGACCAGTAATTTGCCTGCATCAACTGGGTGATCCATTCCGGCATGCCCGGTGCTGAGGTGCGAAAGTTGTTCAGAAAGACGACGTGCAACCAGATTCCCAGCAGGTTGGAAAGCGCACCCAGCCAGAACATGATGATGCTGAACCACAGTGCCCAAGTCTGACGTCGCAGCAGGCCCCAACCGGCCAGAGCGGTCAGAACCGAAGCCCAGAGCAGCACCACACTCAGTATCAGCAGATTTGAAAGGGCGAGCCATAGCCACTCGGGCATGCCCGCCAGTTCAGGTGCTTCACGCAACGCCTCAATCACTTCGGCACGGAACACAGCCAGCGCCAGAAACGCTGTACCCAGACTCATGCATACGGAAACTGCCCCGACAATGATCATCGACCAGGCCGTGAGGCGGACAAATGCCCACGGGGTGCCGGACGGGACGGCTACGCTCATCGCCAGCCAGCGCGCAGGACCTGCGCCCGTTGGCAGCAGCGGAAGTGCGCCCGAGTACCGGTGGGGAGGTTTGCGCGCATCACAATAATTGCCAGGCCAGTTCCCGTTGCGCATCGAGCACATCGGTGCCGGTGAAGCTGGCGCCGGTCTGATGCAGAAATCGCGCACGCAGCTGGGTCGACAAGGCGCGCACCTTGTCGGCATTCGCTTCCTTGCCGGGCGCATAGACGCGCGCACCCAGTTCCGAGCAAAAGCGGTGCAATTCGAAAAAATAACGTTCCTGGCCGGTGCTGAGAAAACTCAGCATCGGCGCGCCCGACTCGACGTGGTCGAGCGAGCGCCCACTGCGCATTTCGCGTTCACCGGCCAGGCGTGCTGCGCTGTCGCAGAGTTCGACGAAGCTCTCGCCGACATTGGCCGTGTCCAGATCGGAGGCGACGAGCGCCAGATCGAATGCGCGCCGCAGGCTGGGTTCTTCACGCCACGAGGGATTGATCTTTTCTACTTCGCGCTCAAGATGGGGTGCCAGTGGCCCGCCGGTATGAATCACCTCGGCGGTGTTGTAGCGCTTGCGATCGATGGGCGCCGGACGTGCATCAAATGTGCTGCCGGCGATCATGACTTCCAATGCCAGATAGAGATCGTGATCGCGGCTGCGATCGAAGCCGCAACGATCCAGTATGCGATGTGTCTCGGCGATGCTGGCGGCCTCGTTGCTGCCGATCGGGTGACCGGTATCCAGCCCCTCGCGTTGGCGCAGATCGTGGCAGGAGGCGAACAGCGAAAGCGCGATCCAGTCTGCGCCCGGCAAGGTGTGCGTGCCAAGCTCACCCATCATGCGGCCGATGCGCCGATCCAGCAGCTCCAGCGCATGCGATTCGTTGTGGTAGTGATGGAAATCACGACCAAAGCGTCCATGCCGCAGCGCCAGTCGACACAGGCTCAGGCAGAGCGCTGCCTCGGCCTTGTCCCATTGCGCAGCGCTGTCATTGCCGAAGGCTTCGGCCAACAAGGCCCGCCGCTGCGCAAACAGCACCAGGATATCGGCACGTCGAGACTCTATCTCGCGCCGGGCCTGGTCCGGATCAGCGAGCTGGAGTTCCACCGTGTCCGGTGGGAAATTCTGGTCTAGGCCACTGATCACTGGACTTGGGCGGTGCCCTGCTCCCGGCGTGTTCGGCGCAGTATAGGCAAGCCAGGGCTGCAGTGGAAACCGTTGTTTGGCGTTGAGCGGCAGTCGCGGCAAAAGTTCGTAAATCTACACATGCGCCATTCCCCAGACTTTAGGAAAGCTCTGAATAAGTCACCACTTCGACTTCGTTCTACAGCTTAGTGTCGCCACACCCTAAAAAAACCTGCGGTTTTTCGCCCCCTGACTAAGTGAACCTGCGATAAGTCATCACATCGTCTTCGCTACACAGCTTTATTGCTTGCCACACCCCGGCTTTCAACGGCGGAGCCGGTCGTTTTTAACAGCGTCAGCTGGTCGCTCTCAACAGCGAAGCTGGTCAACCTGCGGTTTTTCGCTCCCTGACTCAGGGGGCTCGTGGCTCCGGACTGGTTCAGAGGTTCCTTACAGCATGCCGCGCTCGGCCAGCGACGTGGGTCGACCATGGCCAACGATCAGGTGATCGAGCACTCGGACGCCCATCAGTCCCAGCGCTTCGACGATGCGCGCCGTCAGTACGCGGTCAGCCTGGCTGGGTTCGGCGAGTCCGGACGGATGGTTGTGCGCCAGAATCACCGCGGCAGCATTGTGCGCCAAGGCGCGGCGCACGATTTCGCGCGGGTGCACTTCGGTGCTGGTGATGCTGCCGCGGAACAGCTCTTCAAACGCCAGTAAGCGATGTTGCGCGTCCAGGAAGGCGACCGCGAACACTTCGTTGGGGTGTTGACGCAATTTCAGCGAGATGAATTCCCCGGCGCGGGTGGGATCGGTGAGTACGGACTCGTAGTGCAACTGCGACTCCAGATAGCGGCGTCCAAGCTCCAGTGCTGCGAGCAATTGACTGGCCTTGGCCGGCCCCAGACCGCGCTGGCGCATCAAGTCTGCCGGTTCCATGCGCATCAACCCGGCCAGCCCGTGGTTGTCGTTGAGCAGCTGTTGTGCGAACTCCATCACATTACATCCGCTCATGCCGGTGCGCAGGAACAGTGCCAGCAGTTCGGCATCCCCCAAAGCAGGCGCACCCAGGCTTAACAAGCGTTCGCGTGGGCGTTGTCGCGGGGGAAGTTCGGTGATGCGCATGGGAAATCCTCGAAGGGCCCCAGAAAATATCCGTCAAACGAGCCCACAGCAGCCGGAAACTTACGCAACAACCGGTAAGATATTTCGGAACCTTAGGGAAGCGGGGCCTGTGAGCGAAACTTTGGATAGCAAGCGCGTGCTGCTCGGCGTTACCGCCGGCATCGCCGCATACAAGGCGTGTGAATTGACTCGGCAGCTGCGGACCCTGGGCGCCGAAGTCCAGGTGGTGATGACTGAGTCAGCGCAGCAGTTCGTCACGCCGCTGACGTTTCAAGCGCTTTCTGGTCGCAGCGTGCGAACGGATTTGTTCGACGCTTCTGCCGAAGCGGCGATGGGGCATATCGAGCTCGCGCGCTGGGCCGAACTGATTGTGGTGGTGCCGGCCAGCGCGGATTTCATGGCGCGCCTCGCGCAAGGTGTGGCGCCCGATTTGTTGACGACGCTATGTCTTGCCTCCGACGCGCCGGTGTTATTGGCTCCAGCAATGAATCGGTTGATGTGGGCCAATGCTGCCACCCAGGCGAACACCGCGACCCTGATCGATCGCGGAATACGCATGATCGGCCCGGTTGAGGGGGATCAGGCCTGCGGTGAAACTGGCCCCGGCCGCATGGCGGAGCCCGAAGAGATTGTGCAGTCGATTCTTGCGTTGCTCGGAGCAACTCCAGGACCGCTGGCCGGCAGGCGCGTTCTGATCAATGCCGGTCCCACGTACGAGGATATTGACCCGGCACGTTTCATCGGCAATCGCAGTTCCGGCCGGATGGGATTCGCCATCGCTGCACAAGCGCAGCGATTGGGTGCGGATACCTTGCTGATCGCCGGTCCAGTGTCGCTGCCAACACCATCGGGGGTGCGTCGCCTGAATGTACGCAGTGCCAGTGAGATGCGGGAAGCGGTGTTGCGTGAGGTCGTGGGGCGCGATCTGTTTATTGCGGCAGCGGCGGTTGCGGACTATCGTCCTGCGGATCCGCAGTCCTGCAAGATCAAGCGATCGGCCGAGGCGATGCGGCTTGAACTCTTACCCAATCCCGACATCGTCGCTGAAGTCGCTGCCTTGCCTGGACGCCCATTTGTCGTGGGATTCGCCGCCGAAACCAACGATGTGGTGCAAAATGCCCAAGGCAAGCTTAGGCGCAAGAATCTCGACATGATCTGTGCAAACCGCGTGGGTGTCGACGGCAGTGGATTTGAAGCCGAGTGCAATGAAATCACTTTGGTGTGGGAAGGCGGCACTCGGGCCCTCGCGCATGCGCCCAAAGCGGTGATCGCCCAACAGTTGCTGGACGCGGTCCTGCAACGACTGCCGAAACGGGACGCATTGCAATGAATGCCAGTGTAGAAGTGCGCATACTGGACGAGCGCCTGGGCAGTGAGTTTCCGTTGCCGGCCTACGCTACGGAGGCTTCTGCAGGAATGGATTTGCGCGCCATGGTCGAGCACCCGCTGACTCTGGCACCGGGCAGCTGCGAACTCATTCCCACCGGCTTGGCTATGCACATTGCCGATCCTGGCCTGGCTGCAGTGATTTTGCCGCGTTCCGGGCTAGGCCACAAACATGGCATCGTTCTGGGTAATCTGGTCGGACTGATCGACGCCGACTATCAGGGGCCGCTGATGGTTTCGTGCTGGAACCGTTCCGCTCAGCCCTTTACCATCGAGCCCGGGGATCGTATAGCCCAGCTGGTCATTTTACCGGTGGTACGTGCCAGTTTTCGCGTGGTTGAAGAATTTGCCCAAAGTGCGCGTGGCAGCGGCGGCTTTGGCCACACCGGGCGCGCTTGATTCAAGGACTCCGTATGCTCAGTTTTGGCAAGAAGCAAACCGCGCTCGAATCAGCGATGTCCAGCAAGGCATCCCAGCTGAATCTCGAACGGATTGGTATGAGCGTCGGCTTTGCGGTGATGCTGCTGATTGCCGGCCTGTGCGTCTTTCAGGCAGTGATGGTCTGGCTAGAAGACAGAGCGTTGGCTAGCTTGGTCACGGATCGCGATGAAGCAGTGAGCCGTATCACCTCGCTCGTCAGTGCCGAGCAAAAGGAGCTGGCGGCAGCGCTGAGCTCCGAGGCGATTCGTGGCGCACTTGTGTCGGGTGATCCGTCGGCAGGGCAAAAGGCCCAGGCGCTGCTGAAAGCACGTATTCCGGAACTCAACTTCGCTCAGTTTTTTGCACCCGATTTGCCCGAGCTCGTGGATGCCGACCTTTCTGTGTTCGGTTATGCCAAGGCGGATGTACTGGCGGAGGCGCGCGAAAAAGGCGGGAGAGCACGCGCGCAATCGCATCACTGCGTGAATACCGACGGTGAGTGTCTGGCTATGGCGCACGCCGTTCGCAATAGTGGTCAGGTTATCGCCTACGCCTATGTTCTGCTGCCGCTCGACGAAATTCTCAAAGCGCTTGGGGCGGGCGCGTTTGGCGGCGCGATCGACCTGAAGCAGGGCTCCGAAAACGGGGCCGACTGGACGCTGCGACGCATCGGCACCTTGGTCACGAGTGAACTGACCGATAAACCGGACTCCAAACCGATACCTGAAAGCCATTTTCACATTACGGTGCAACGCAACGACCTATTCAAGCCGGGGATGATTTTTGGTCGGTTTAATTCCCGCAGCATCGGCGGGCTTCTGGCTATGGCCCTGCTGTGCATTGGTGGTGGGGTAGCGTTCGCTTTCAAACGCCTTTTCCCGAATGGAGTGCGGCGCAAGGCAGCGGAGGAAGTTGACGAGCCCATCGTGGCGGTCGCGGTGGCCGAGCCCAAGACCAGGCCCGTGAGGATTCGCGTCACTTCGGATGCAGGTGCAGACGCTTCCATGGTGGTTCAGGAAATGGACGGTCCGCAAGCTGCCGCGGCGCGCGCCGTTACCACGCCCGGCGCTGCGGTTGCAGGCGCTATCGATCGCAGTATCTTTCGTGCCTACGATATTCGCGGTGTGGTCGGCAAGACGTTGACCGGGCCGGTGGCCATGCTCATCGGTCAGGCGGTCGGATCGTTGGCGCGGGCACGCGGGCTGTCGCAGATTTGTGTCGCGAGGGATGGTCGTCTGTCGGGACCCCAGCTCAGTGAGGCATTGATCGCTGGTCTGCGCGCCTCGGGCTGCGACGTGATCGATATCGGCATGGTGCCGACGCCGGTGTTGTACTTCGCCACGTATCATCTGAATACCGGCAGCGGTGTCATGGTGACCGGAAGTCACAACCCTCCGGAATACAACGGATTCAAGATCGTGGTTGGGGGGCAGACCCTTGCCGAAGAGACGATTCAGGAACTCTTCGCGCGCATTGTCGAAGGTAACCTCACTCATGGCATGGGTGGCTTGCAATCGATCAATGTCAAAGATGACTATCTGGAGCGCATCGTTTCGGACGTGCAGACATCACGCAGGCTCAAAGTGGTCGTCGACTGCGGCAATGGTGTCGCAGGCGTCATTGCACCGCAGGTGCTTGAGGGCGTTGGTTGCGAAGTCGAACCGCTCTATTGCGAAGTGGACGGCAACTTCCCGAATCATCATCCCGATCCGAGTGATCCGCATAATCTTGCGGCACTGATCATGGCAGTCAAGCAAGTGAATGCTGACCTCGGGCTGGCGTTCGACGGCGATGGTGATCGTCTCGGTGTGGTGACGCGCCAAGGCGAGATCATTTATCCGGATCGTGTGCTGATGCTGTTTGCTCAGGACGTGCTGACCCGCAATCCTGGTGCTGCCGTGATCTATGACGTGAAATGCACGGGTCAATTGGCCGAAGTCATTCTGCGTGCGGGCGGCAGCCCGATCATGTGGAAGACTGGCCATTCGCTGATCAAGGCCAAGATGCGTGAGGAAGACGCCGCGCTGGCCGGAGAAATGAGCGGCCACTTCTTCTTTGCCGAGCGTTGGTACGGTTTCGACGACGGCATTTACGCTGCGGCCCGTTTGCTGGAAATCCTCGCGCTCCGCGACGAGACGGCTCAGGAAATATTCGACGAGTTGCCCAAAGGTGTAAGCACGCCCGAGCTGAAAGTCGAAATGAAAGAAGGCGAGCACTATGCCTTCATGGAAAAATTCCGTGAGCGCGCGAAATTCCCAGGTGCGCGCGTCACTACTATTGATGGTGTACGCGCGGACTACAAGGACGGCTGGGGTCTGGTGCGCTGCTCGAACACTACGCCGTGTCTAGTGCTGCGGTTCGATGCCAGCAGCAAGCCCGCGATCGACCGCATTCAAGAGAGTTTTAGATCCCAGCTGCTGGCGGTGGACTCTGGCATGAAGCTGCCGTTCTGAGTCAGCCGGTTTTCCCGGCCTGGGGAGCACCTCAGCTCCCTTTTCAGTTACGCGAACTCCTTGATCCCTGTTTCCCTGCTGCTGACGTTGTGGATTCAAATTCCCGCGCGCTGCGCGTCAACCTTGGCCTTGAGCTCGCGATAGCGCGCGAACTTGGTCGCATAGCTTGCTTCGATGCGCTTCCTTTCGGCCTGGCGTTCAGTCAGCTGACGGTTTGTCGTGTCGATCTGCTGACGGACAACCTTGAGTTGGTCCGCGGTCACCCGCGGCACCGGCTGCTTGGCGCGTTCAAAGCCTGCAGCGTGTGCAAGGATTTCGGCGAGCGCCTTTTCCTGGCTGGCGAGCGACAGCTTGGTGGTATTTACGCTGGCCTGCACGACTTCAAGCTCCTGGTCGCGCGCGCGCGCGAGGTCTGCTTCCGAGGTATAGGACATCATCAAGGCGCGATCCTGCTGTGCCTGAGCATCCGCGATGACTTTGGCCTCGGCGTCGCGTTTGGCTTGTGCACGCTCGGCCTGGATTTCTTCCGGGGTCTTCTGGCGCTCCAGCTTTTTCACTTCAAGACCCTGTTCGTTGAGCTGGCTGCCACCGCCACCGCAGAGTTTGGGATCGTAGGACTGGCTGTAGAACACTTTGCCGGTGTTATCGGTGCATTTATAGATCTTGGCTTGAACAGCCGACGAGGCAAGCAAGACGCTACCGATGATGAAGAAAGCAGTGGTACGCATGTGAGGCTCCTGTAGGTGCGGGGCTTGACCCGCACGCTTGAATCCAGTCAAGCGCCGGAATCGGCGACTCCATATCGATTACGATAGTCCATAAGCGCCCCGTGGTGCTGAATCAGGGCGGAATCCGCCGCTGCGAGGGTCAACAATTCTTGCAATCCTGCGATCGCCAACACCGGAATACCAAACTTTTGCCGGACCTCCTGAGCCGCCGACAGCGCGCCGGTGCCGCGTTCCTGGCGATCCAGCGCGATCACCACGCCACAGGGCTCGGCGCCATGAGATCGGATCAAATCCACAGAATCACGAACCGAGGTGCCGGCGGTAATCACATCGTCGACGATCAAAACACGTCCCTGCATGGGTGCGCCGATCAGGATGCCGGCCTCACCGTGGTCCTTGGCTTCCTTGCGGTTGAACGCGACAGGCACATCGCGCTCGTGTTTGCCGGCCAATGCGATAGCGGTTGCGGTTGCGAGCGAAATGCCTTTGTAGGCCGGGCCGAACAACATGTCGAACCCGACTTTGGATCCGATCAGAGTCTCAGCCATGAAATTGCCCAAGGCAGCGATCGCCCTGCCCGAGTTGAACAATCCGGCATTGAAAAAATAAGGGCTATGCCTTCCCGACTTCAAGGTGAAATCGCCAAAACGCAACACATCCAGACGCAGCGCAAGCTTGAGGAATTCGTACTGATAAGGGAGCATGCGTTCCTTGGCCGGTTCGGTGGCACGAGTCATATCGCGGCAATGATAATGCCTGTGCGGGCATCCGTTGTCTGCGAAGAAATCCACGATCTGCAACAGCCGCCACTCTTTCCTTGTCGTCAAGGGTCTCGGATATGCGCATCATCAGCTTCAACGCCAACGGCATTCGTTCCGCCGCTACCAAGGGTTTCTTCGATTGGTTTGCGGCACAGGATGTCGACGTGCTTTGCCTGCAGGAGACCAAGGCCTGGGCCGAACAATTGCAGGCGCCAGTATTCGCGCCAGATGGCTATCACCGCTACTTCAAGGACGCGCAGACCAAGGGATATAGCGGGGTCGCAATCTATACGCGGTTGCTCCCCGATGCGGTGATCAATTCGATGGGGTGGCTAGAGGCCGACAACGAAGGCCGCTATATCGAGGCGCGCTTTGGTAACCTCAGTGTGGTTTCGCTGTATCTGCCGTCGGGCACTTCGGGCGATGAGCGCCAGCAGTTCAAGTTTCAGTTCATGAAGCGATTCGCGCCGATTCTTTCCGAATGGATCAACAGTGGCCGCGATTACGTGATCTGCGGCGACTGGAACATCGTGCACACCGAACGCGACATAAAAAACTGGAAATCGAATCAGAAAAACTCCGGATGCCTGCCGGAGGAGCGTACCTGGCTGGGGGAGCTGTTCTCAAAGCAGGGATGGGTGGATAGCTATCGCCATCTCACGCCCGAAGGGCAGGACTACACGTGGTGGTCGCAGCGCGGCCAGGCCCGCGCCAACAACGTGGGATGGCGCATCGACTACCAAATGGTCTCGCCGTCGCTGAAGGCTAAACTGAAGCGTTGCGCCATACATCCAGAGCCGCGTTTCTCGGACCATGCGCCGTTCGTGGTGGATTACAAAGTCTGAAGCGACCCCTGTTCCGGCGTCAGGTTCCGTCGGTCGCTGCCCGGATATCGGATTCTGCTATTGCCGCTTCCACCATGCCTGAGCGCATCATCCACCAGAACAATAAGACGCCCGGCAAAGCGATCAGTGTGGTCAGTAGATAGAAGCGCATGAAGCCCATTGCTTCGATCAGCCATCCAGCGGTGGTGCCGGTGATGAAGCGGCCGACGACTGACGCGGCTGCCGAAAGCAGCGCGAACTGGGTGGCGGTAAAGGACAGATTGCACAATGCGGAAAGATAGGCCACGACAACCACACCACCGATTCCGCTGGCAAGGTTTTCGAAGCACATGGTAAATGCCAGCAACCCGTTGCTATGCCCCACCTGCGACAGCAGGGCAAACGACAGATTTGACACTGCCATCAACACCAGACTCAGCATCACTGAACGCTTCATACCAAAACGCGCGTACCGCGCGCCGCCGATGAAGATGCCGACCAGATAAGCAATAAAGCCAAAGCCAACATCGTAGGTGGCGATTTCGCTGTTACTGAATCCGAGATCATTGAGCAATAGACGAAACGTCAGATTGGCGAGGGTGTCGCCGATCTTGTGCAGCAGTACGAAGGTGAGTACCAGAATCGCACCGCGTCGCTGAAAAAATTCGACCAGTGGCGCAAACACCGCCACAATAGTTGCTGTCAAACCTCTGGCTGGAATCGGCGGGCGCCGGCGCGGTGGTTCCCCCAACCAGAATCCGGCGACTACAGCAGGTAGGACGAAGAGCGCGCAGATCAAATAAGCCACGGTCCAGCCGGCAGTCGTCGCCACCATCAGCGCGATCGCGCCAGCCGATACCGATCCGATGCGCCAGCCGTACTGCGACATGCCGGAACCAGCGCCCAATTGATGAGGCTCAAGCAATTCGATGCGATAGGCGTCTATCACAATGTCGAAGGTGGCACCGGCGACTCCGACCATGATGGCTGCAAAGGCCACATTGCGCACGCTGGTGCCGGGATCGGCAAGCCCCAGCGTAATTACCGCCATCGCCACCAGTGCGGCAGAGAACAGCAGCCAGGAGCGCCTTTGCCCGAACCGGCCCAGCAACGGCAACTGCGCGCGATCCACGACCGGTGCCCAGAAGACTTTCAGGTTGTACGCCAGGAAAGCCAGAGAGAAAGCTGTCACGCTTTTCTTATCGAGACCGCCTTGCGCCAATCTTGTGGTCAACGTTGCGCCGATCATCGCGTAAGGAAACCCTGATGAAATGCCGAGCAATAAAGCCGCAAGAGGGGCGGGTTCTACGTAAGGTTTGAGCCAGGCTGCGATACGACCGCGTGGCGCCGAAGTATTTACTGTCATGGGGCGTATGCTAACCGCTTCATTTGCTCGCCTGCGCAGCCATCGAACGATGCGTCGAGAAGCGATCGGTCCAGGAATTCACGTTTCGGTTCTGCAAGTCGCTGATAGTGCAATGCCTTGGCATGCGCGAATTTTGATAGGAACCTGAAGCGGTTGGCAGTCAAACCGCATCGGATCCGGCTAGAATTCAAGCGGTTGCCCTCTCTCATGCCAGTCTTCAGCCTATGCCAGACTTCACCGTTCGAGGAATCGATATTTCGATGGCTGAGCGCATCAAGGAACTGGCGCGCGCAAAAAACTGGTCGATCAACGACGTCGTACTCGATCTACTGCAAACAGCGCTCGAAATGAACGGCTCAGTCCCGTCCGCAGATGACGCGCCAGTGGATCACAAGGATGTCGCCTTGCTTGCCGGAACCTGGGGAAACGATGAAGCCGCTGCGTTCCGGGCGGCCTTGGAGGCATTCGAGCAGTTGCCGCCGGACGCGCCACTCACTTCACGCTGAGCATGTGCATGCTCAGGCGCGATAGATGCCGCCCAGAATGCGCGGACCGCGGGCTCCGGTCACGGCGGGAAGGTTTCCTGGTCGCCCATTGATCGTTTCCCTTGCCAGCCAGGCGAAGGCCATGGCTTCCATGTAGTCGGGGTCCAGTCCGTAGTGGTCGCTGGTATCTATGCGGACGGCTGGCAGTGAACCCGCAATCGCGCGGAGTACATGACTGTTGCGTGCGCCACCACCGCATACGATCAGGCATTCCGTATCCGGTGCTTCGCGCCGCATAGCCATGGCGATCGTTTGCGCTGTCAATTCAAGCAACGTGGCTTGTACATCCTGCGCCGAAACATCTGCCAGCCCGTCCAGTCGTTGCGACAGCCACGTCATATTGAAGTAGTCGCGACCGGTGCTCTTTGGCGCGCTGGATGCAAAATAAGGTTCTTCCAGCATGCGCCTCAGCAATTCGGCGTGACAGCTGCCGGTCGCGGCAAACGCCCCCGCGTCGTCATAGGGCATCGATTTGTGCTTTTCAACCCAAAGATCCATCAGTGTATTGGCCGGTCCGGTATCAAAACCGCGTACTGGTCCCTGGCGCGGCAGCAAAGTCAGATTCGCAATTCCCCCCAGATTGAGTACGGCCCGGTGTTCGGTTGAAGCGTGCAGAAAGGCAGCGTGGAACGCTGGAACCAAAGGCGCGCCTTCGCCACCTGCAGCGACATCACGACGCCGAAAATCCGCCACAGTATCAATTCCGGTACGTTCGGCAATGACATTCGGGTCGCCGAGTTGAGTCGTAAACGGCGTTTCATCCCGTGGCGCATGCCAGACCGTCTGTCCGTGCGAGCCGATGGCACGAACACTTTGGGCATGCGTTTGGCTTGTCGAGAGCAGGTCCAGCGCTGCGGCGGCAAATGCTTTGCCGATGGCGACATCGAGTGTTCCGATGGACTGCAGTGTCGTGTTTCCGCGGCCCAGTCCCAAGTCGAGAATCTGTTTGCGTAGTTCTACGGGATAGGCACTCGCTGAGTGCGCCAGGAGTCGCGGCCTGGGCAGAAACTCCACCAGTACCGCATCGATCGCGTCAACGCTGGTTCCTGAGATCAATCCGAGGAATTTCCCGGAATCAGTGGAATTCACCGGACGGCAACAGCAGGGATCAGGCGAGCCTCTGCGGACGCAAGCTGTGATGTGAGACCGGCGGTCATTTGTTTGAACAGCGCCAATTGTTCGGTTGGTAACGGCGCCGGAGGCGGCAGCGTCAACTTGAGCGGGTCGCGATGCACTCCGGCAACACGGAATTCATAGTGTAGATGTGGAGCGGTGGCGAGCCCGGTCTTACCGACGTATCCGATGACGGTGCCTTGGCGGACGCGTTCACCGCGCTTCGAAGCCGAGGCGTAACGCGACATGTGGCCGTACAGTGTCGTGTGTCCCTTGCCATGGTCGATCACAACCGTATTGCCATAGCCATTCTGCCATCCGGCTGAAACGACTCGGCCATCGGCGGCGGCAATGATGGGTGTTCCCGACGGCGCAGCGTAGTCAACGCCGCGATGCGCACGCACTGTGCCCAGGATCGGGTGTCGACGCGCGGATGCGAATCTTGAGCTGATGCGTGTGAACTCCACCGGCGTGCGGATGAAGGCTTTGCGCAGTGGTCGACCGATACCGTCGTAGTATTCGAGATCGCCACCGGGGACCTGAAACCGCAGTGCTTCAAAACGTTTGCCGCGGTTGACGAAGGTCGCGGCGAGAATGTCACCGCCGGATACCGGTTCGCCATTGCGGTAATGATCTTCGTACACAACGGAGAATTGATCACCCTGACGCAGATCCTGCGCGAAGTCGATGTCATAGCTGAAGACTTTTGCCATTTGCAGGATGGTCGCATCGCTCAGTCCCGCTGCATCGCCAGCGCCGAACAAAGATCCTTCGATGACTCCGGAGGCTACGCGGACACGCTTCTCGACCACGCCGGAGAGGGTGTGCTCGGATACTGCACCGCCATCGTTGACATCGACTTGAATGCGTCCCTTTAATCCGGCGTCAAACTGTATGGCGACAAGTCGACCGGTCTGATCCTTGCGAAGTCCTAGGTGTTCACCGGGTCTTAGCTGCGTGAGCGCCGATGCGTTGGACATCTTTGCCAGGATATCGAGCATTTGCGTCGCCGGTATTCCGTCAGCCGCAAAGAGTTGCCCCAGCGTTTGCCCGCTTTCGACGGTAAGCGATGTCCACTGCCCGGTCTCCGAGATCGGAATGTAGTTCCCCTCGACGAAGGCCACACGATTGTCCGCTGAATGCGCTGAAACTTCGGGAAGTGGCGCGGGCGGGAGCTTCAATTCCGACCAGGCAAGCCGATCTTCAATAGGTGTTGATACCGTGCCAGCCCAGCTCGGAATGATCACAAATGTCAGTAAGGCCATCACCAACGCCAGTGCACCGATGACCCAGCGTTCGCGCGTCCACAAGATAGGAGTCGCGGCGAAGTTCTGTATGAAATTCCCATCCAGCCGCGCAGCATAGAAACGCTGGTGGCGACGCTGAGCATGCCGACGTACGGCTTGTCGGCGTTGAATCTGATGTTCAGGACTGGATGACGGTGATTGCATCAAGTTGCGCCGTAGACAAATCAGGTCGCAACATAACCACCCTCAATGCCACCGTCAAACCCTTGATTATGAACAGGATTCAAGGCTGTTCCAATTAACGACAAGTTAACAATTCCAGGGTTGCTCCGGGACCCACACCTGGCCAAAAAACCATAGTTGGTGCATTTGGTACGTCGATGGATTCTGAGCAGGTGTGCCGAACATGCCTGCGCTTCACCGCCAAACATCCAAGGCGGAGCCCGACGTGTCAAACACGCCGGCCGGGAACCGGGCGTAGTACGTGACGAGAGTCTCGTATCTGCCGCGATCGAAGAAGCCGTTCGACCGCACGGGCTCTCGCCCTGCGTGGATTGAATTGACTCGACCGGTGTTCCATGCGGTATCAATGATGGGGATGCCGATTGATTGCGGCAAGCGTAGGGTTCTGTACGAAGCGGTCTTGCCTAACCGGGACGGGCAGGGCAAGCTTGATCGGCGATACGCTCGAATCAGGTATTCGGTATTCCCTCAACTATTGATAGAAACTCCATGAAAAAAACCCTTGGCCTGATTTACGCGTTGTTGATTGCCGCCGGTGGGGCACTTGCGCAGCCGGCGGATCCGGCCGTGCTGAGAAGCATCAATCAGGTGGTTGAAGATTTTCGCGTTGCGATTATCGAGAAGGACAAGCCCAAGTTCATGAAGTTGTTCCTCCATGAGCAGATCACCTGGCAATCGGTGATGTCCGATCGGCGCCTGCAGAAGGCCAGGCAGAGCCGGCCGGACGCCGTGAAGGCGGCCTTCGATCCAGGCAACACGCCGCTTGCCTTCATCGATGGCATCGTTGGCAACGAAAAATCATTTGAAGAAACATTTTCCGATATCCAGATCAATACCGATGGCGATGTCGCCTCGGTTACCTTTGATTTTGTTTTTCTTTATGATGGCAGTGAAGACAATTACGGCAAGGAAAGCTGGTTGCTGGTGCGAACCGAAAGCGGCTGGAAAATTGTTGCAGTTGCCTATTCCAGAAATGGTGCGAGAACTGCCGAAGAAAAGAAGAAAAGTAACTCCTGAGGAACCTCTGAATAAGTCACCACATCATCTTCGCTACGCAGCTTATTGCTTGCCACATCCCGGCTCTCAACGGCGGAGCCGGTCAACCTGCGGTTTTTTTAGCCCCCTGACTCAGGGGGCTATCGCCGCTCCGGACTTGTTCGAAGGTTCCTCAGGGCACTATCGCGGCTCCGGACTTGTTCAGGGGGTCCCTGACGGTGCGGCATGAAACCTCGCAGGCGTAAGTTGTGCAAGCCCGCCAGCCCACATCACGCCTGACGTGAGTCAGGCGCCGGTGAATATCAGCGATGGCGTTTGGTCCTTGCCCCGGTCGCGACTTGTCAGTCGGACATCATGAATGCCTGAGTGCGCAGCGCCGGCGTTTGGCGGATCGCGGTTTCGCGCCGGTCCACCCGCACGACTTCGCCTTCTTCCATGACTATCAACTGATCGGCCATGTGGAAATAGCGGTCGTCATGAGTGATCGCCACCACGGCCTTGCCGCTGGCTTTGAGTGCCGGCAGGATTTCGTCGTAGAACACCGATTTGAAGGTTGGATCCTGATCGGCGGCCCACTCGTCGAACAGATACAGCTCCTTGTTGTCGATCAGCGACACCAGCAGTGCCATGCGTCGGCGCTGCCCATCCGAGAGCGCCAAGGTCGAAAACCGGCCATCGCTGTAGCGCACTTTGCGATCCAGATGCAGCGCCTTCAAATAGTGCTCGATGGTGGCCGCGAGACGTTCATCGGCAGTACCGAGAATCTTGTTGAACAGGTGGTAGTCGGAATAGATTGCACTGATCGATTGGCGATAGGCGCCGATGGAGTCGTCGGTGATGGTCTGATTTCCGAAACGAATGGAACCGCTGGTCGCACGGTAATGCAGGGTCAACAGCTTGCACAACGTGGATTTTCCCGAGCCATTGCCGCCGACAATGAAAGTGATTTCGCCTTTGCGGAACTCCAGGCTCAGCGGCCCGACGCGGAAGCCCTCGTTGTCGTCGGTGCCGCCGTGCCGATAGCCGACCTGATCAAAACACACCGTGTCCCAGGGCTGTGCCGATTGCTGCGGCTCTACGATGGTCTCGGCAGGGATTTCCTGGAACAACTGGGCGACACGCTGCATGGAAATGCGTGATACGGAAATCTGTGGGATGAAATTGAGAATCGCCGAGATCGGGCCGGTGATATAAAGCAGGGCCATGATCACCCCGATCAGTTCCTGGTTGCTCACCACGCGGTAGTTGACCACCACGAAGATGATCGAGCCGATCACGAAGAAGCTGAGCAGGTCGCCGTAATTGCTCGCCGCCCGGATCACCGTATACCCGGATTTCTCGTTGTCCTGAACGGCCCTTTCGTGGTGCAGAAGCACCGACTGGAAAAAGTCGCTGCGCTTGCTGTCGTTGAGCTTCAGCTCCTTGATGCCGTGGATCAGCCCTTGTATCGATTCCTGCAGATCGTCGAAGTGCTGGCGAGCGCGCACGAAATAGCGGCGCCCGATCATCATTGGGATCTGATAGGTGATGACACCGAAGGCGATGCAGGCGAGCACGAACCAGAACACATCTGAATTCAGGATCAACAGGAAGCTCAGCATGCCGAGCAGCATGACGACGTTGATCAGGATATCCGGCAGCATGCGCGCACCCAGCACGATGCGCGGGACGTCCGAGGTGAGTGCCGCGATCAGGCGGGCCGGGCCGATGGCTTCGAGCGCCGCGATCGGTGCATGGGCAATGCGGTCGTACATGTGCGTACGCAGCCCCGAAGCCACGTCGATGGCGACCCGGGTCAACATCACCTGAGACAGCGTGCGCGTCACCAGAATGAACACGCAGACCAGCGCAAATACTATGGCGAACGGCGCATTAGCGATTTCCAGTGAAAGAAATTGTGTTGGTGCTGTGGCGATGGTGTCGAGCCTGGCATCGCCTTCCTTGAGCACGCTCAACACCAGCGGAATCAGCAGCGAATAGAAGACGCCCGACAGTCCGCCCAATACAATTGACAGAAAAACCTTGTTTGGGGCCTTGCGCGAAAACTCGGAAAACAGGTTCATGGCGCCCCTCCTTGACCTGTGGTGACTTCAACATCGCGATCGAGTTGGCGATACTCAAGATCGCGAAACGGCAGCACCATGTCGTCGTAGTGCGGGCTAGCGATGTTGCCTGATTGCCCTGTCGACAACATATAGAAGTGTTGGGTATGTGATGGCCGCAATGCGATCACCTGCCGGAAGCCGGCACCGAAATCCTGCAGATACCCATCGGAACCGGCAAAGTCCGAATCGGCGGCACTGACCGTATTGGGCGAGCCGCCGTTTCCGATGCGTCTTCCGAACACTTTGCCGAGCGGCTTCCATTGATTGAACGGCGTGTGCGCGTACACTGTGCTTTGTACTTCTCCCCACTTCCAGCTTTTCATGCTCCAGTCGCCTTTGAGCCGGTGCAGTTCCCAAAGTGCGGCCTGCAGCGACGCGGCCAGCGCGGCATCGCAGTTTTCGCGCTTCGGTGTCGAGGTGTCATCGCACCAGGGCGAGCCATTGGGATCGAGTTGAGTGCGCAGATAGTCCAGGCTGACCTGGCGCTGGAGCGCGCCGAGAATCTTCTTGCCTTGCTGGTCGTCCCAGGAATTGCCGCTACGTCCATGCGCGCCTTGCAGCCGGAAATGCCGCATCCAGACATGGAAGATCGCGGCCGCCTGGCTATCGGCGCGCATGTCGCCGTTCCAGTCTTTCAGATAGACGGCCGCGCGCTGCGCATGATCGCCGCTGGGTAGGCGCGAGCGGAGCTGAGTCATCATCGCGGCTGCTTCCAGGTCGATGGTGTCGCCCTGGATGCGTTGCATATCGTCCACTCCGAGACGTTGCCCGTTGTCGATGCGCGCCTGCAGCAGCTGTTCGATGCGCAGCGCGCGCGCTGGTGAGGCCCAGTCGTAGGAAATGAAATACGGATGACGGTCGTTGACGACTTCGTTGTTGGCGCTGACGATATAGCCGCTGGGCGGGTTGAATCGTTGTGGCCATTGCGCCGGGGGGATTTCGCCCGACCAACCGAAGCCCTCGTTCCAGCCCGGAGAGGGCAGGGTTCCATCGCCTTGCTTGCGTACCGGGATGCGGCCGACGCCAAGGTAGCCGATGTTGCCTTCGCGATCGGCGTAGACAAGGTTCATGGCCGGAGCCACGTGCGCACTCATTGCGCTCTTGAAGCTGTTCCAGTCGCTGGCGTAGTTCATGCGATAGAACGCTTCATAGCTGGTGTCGCCGGCGTCCAGAGCGGTCCAGCGCAGGCTTACCGGCTGATCGAAGACGCCGAAGCGATCGCTGATGACCGGGCCGTGCCGACTGCTGCGCACTGTCAACACGATTGGAGCGTTCTCCTTGCGCAGGGGGCCGGGAAAATCGGCGCGTACATGGATGGTTTCGGTGCGCGTTGCGAACGCCTGCCATTGATCGGCGACTGCATAATGCCTGCCGCCGGCATCGGGTCGCTCAAAGAACAGGTCCTGCGCATCGGCCATCATATTGGTGCCGCCCCAGGCGATGTCGGCATTGCGCCCGAATACCACCAGCGGCAGCCCGACCAGACTCATGCCGGAAACCTTGAGTGACGGCGCATCGACACTCAGCACATACCAGAGCGATGGAATCTGCAGGCCCAGGTGCGGGTCGTTGGAAAGCAGTGCCGCGCCATCGGTGGTGTGCTTGCCGGCAACCACCCAGGCATTGCTGCCGGTGTGGGGCAGCGCCAGCCCGAACCGCTGCTCCATTTGTTGCTGGAATTCACCCAGGGCAAGCAGCGGCGCGGTGTCGCGATCATTGATGACGGCAAGCGCGGCCGGCTCGGCTTGCGGATAATGGGGAAAGAAGGCCAGCAGCTGTTCATCGCTGAGCGCTTTGCGTGCGACATAGCGGCTGATCTCGCGTCGGTAGTTGCCACCGAGATTCAACGCAAACATTTTAACCCAGGCGAGCGAGTCCCGCTCCGTCCAACCAGCAGGCCCGATTCCGAATGCCTGGAACTCGATGGGCAACGGATGTCTTTCGGCAATCCAGGCATTGATGCCCGCGCAGTAGGCGCTGAGCGAGCGCTGTGCTTCCGGGCTCAAGGCGCTCCACGCGGATTCCGTCGACTCATATAGACCGAGCGTGCGAAACCAGAGATCGCTTTCCACACTGTCCTTGCCGAACAGTTCACTCAGGGTGCCGCGTGCCATCCGGCGTTGCAGCTCAAGTTGCCAGAGGCGATCCTGCGCGTGCGCATAACCGACGGCGAAAAATGCATCGTTGTCGTCGCTGGCAACGATGTGCACGGCACCATCGCGATCACGGTTGATCGTCACCGGACCGGATACGCCGTTAGTCAGCTGCAGCCTGCCCTGCGTCGGAAGGCTGGCTTGCATGCCGGTCCATAGCCAGATGCCGACGCACAGCGATGGTAGCGCAATCATAATCAATAGCCGGGCGCTTAACGGGAATCTACGAAATACCATCACAAATCCACCACCTATTGAAACTTAATACTAAATGAATATTTATCTTGACCATGAATTTGATACTCATGGCCCCGCTGGCAACTGTGAGCCAGTCTGCATTTGCGCGCGCTTAGCGTGCCGGAAAAGCCGCTTGTGAACCAATGCAAACACACGTACAACATTGATTTAATTGACTTTATTTAAGCCAAGCTCGGCTTCAGTGGTCCGGATATCAGTGCATCGTAGGCACCCGGCGGAGTATACCGCTACCTGTAAGAATCGACAGGTTGCCATCGTCATCGGGCTGAGGATACCTTCCGCCGCCCCAGTTTCAGACGTATTTACGATGTCGCGAAAGTTAAATATTAATATGCTTTGATCTTTTCATTTTCAGCGCATATCAGAAATATTAACTCATGGCAAAACAGAATGTATTTTGCGATCCGCCGCTGCCGTGGGCGCCGATCGGACGCCTTCTAGGCTCGGCAGTCGGGCGAGCTATCCAAGGACCATTCGTCTGCGGTGCCCGTCGATCGGTCTGGCAGCGTTCGATGGTTTCGACGGTGTGCCGGCCGGCGCGGAAATTCGCTCAGTGCCACGCTCGCATAGGCCCCCATTGAATGGGACATGCACTAGCAAACCCCCAATGGCCCCTCAGCCAGAGATCGCTTCAAGGACAGACTATGCAAAGCTTTCCGGAGATTTTGATGCAGCGTGCGCGGCAGACGCCGGACGCTGTTGCCTGCCGCTTCTTCAAGGGCGCAACCCTGGCGTCGGAGGACTTTTCGTTCTCGGGTTTGTGTGCGCAGGCGTCGGCGCTCGCAGCTCGGTTGCACCGGCATGGGTTGACCGGCCAGCGCGTCGTGCTGGTGTGCAAGTCGCAGCAGCAGTTCGTGGTGGCGTTCTACGCCTGCCTGCTCGCCGGCGTTGTTGCCGTGCCTACTGCACCGCCACGGCGCGAAGTGCTCCAGCAGCGACTACAGCTGATCATCAACGACGCCGGTGCAAGCGCCATTTTGTTCGACGCCGACGAGTTGCTCCAGGCGGAACTGGCGCCGGGGCATGACGATTTGATCAAGATCGACCTGCGCAGCGACGCAGACGCGGCAGCAGAGACGGATTGGGAACCTGTGTTGCCGAGTCCATCGACGCCGGCGTTCCTGCAGTACACATCCGGTTCGACCGGTGATCCCAAGGGCGTTGTTGTCAGCCATGGCAACCTCATGCACAACTGCGGCGCGATCCAGGACGCGATGCAGATCACGTCCGGGTCGGTGTTGTTCACCGCGTTGCCGCTGTTTCACGATATGGGTCTGGTTGGTGGCGTACTGCAACTCATGTATTCCGGCTGTTCAGCGGCGTTCCTCTCGCCGACCGAATTCGTGCAATACCCAGAGCGTTGGCTGCGCATCATTTCGGACATCGGTGTCACCGTATCGGGCGGACCCAATTTCATGTTCGACCTGGCGGCTCGCGTCGTCGAGGCCGGTCAAATTGAAGGTGTGGACCTTTCCGAATGGAAGATCGCCTTCTGCGGCGCCGAGCCGATCCGCGCCGCCACGATCGCGCGTTTCAGCGAGCGTTTTGCAGCCTACGGATTTCGCCCACAGGCGTTCTACCCCTGCTACGGGATGGCCGAAGCCACGTTGCTGGTGACTGGCGTGAAAGCCGGTGCCCCGACATCGGTGCGTCGCTATCAAGATGCGAGCATCGTCGGATGTGGTTTTCCGAGAGGCGACACGCGCGTGGAGATCGTCAATCCGGAATCCCTGCAGCGCGTGGCAGCTGGCGAATCAGGCGAGATCTGGGTGCATGGCGGCAGCGTTGCCCAAGGTTATTGGCGACGCCCCGAACTGAGCGAGTGCGTATTTCGCGCCCGGCTCGCAGGCGCAGACGACGGTGAAACCTATTTGCGCACCGGCGATATCGGCCTGATGCATGAGGGCCAGTTGTTTGTCAGCGGTCGCCTTAAGGATCTGATCATCGTCAATGGTCGCAAATTCAGCCCGCAGGATATCGAAGATGTCAGCGAGCAAAGCCACGGATCGCTCAGGCAAGCGGGCGGCGCCGCATTCGATGTCGTGGGCGAGGGCGGCTCCCGGCTAGTCGTCGTATTCGAGATCAGGCGCGATTGGCTGCGCCGCTGCGACGAGTGGAGTGAGGTCATCGGCGCCGTGCGTGCCTCGGTCAATGCTGCCTATGGCCTGCCGCTGTTCGACGTGGTGCTGATCAAGCCCGGTGCATTGCCGCGCACTTCGAGTGGAAAAGTCCGCCGTGCCCAGTGCCGGATGGACTATCTGTCCGGCAGTCTGGACCGCGCGCTCGCCGTCGATTCGAGAACGTCGCAAACAGAATCCGTAATGGATGTCGCCTGAAGCGCATGTACAGGCGTCAGGCATTCGGTTGCATATGGACAGAGACAGGCATGAAGGAGCGCCGATGAGCAGCCGCGAGCTTTGGATGAGAGATGTGCTGGCAGACCTGCTGGATACCGACAGAGCAGAAGTTTCGGTGACACGGAGTTTTGCCGAACTGGGTTTGGATTCGCTGACCGGACTGCGCTTTGCGCGCAAGTTGCAGGATCAATTCGCTATCGAGATCGAGCTGGAGTGGATCTTCGACTACCCAAGCATCCGACAACTGGCTGAGTTTCTCGACGTGCAATTTGGCACGGCCGAGGCGATCGGTATCAGTGCCGGCTGACTTCGGTGCAAGCCGGTTTGGCTATCCGTAAAGGCCTGCAGCCGACAATCGGCTGCAGTTGGACATCGTGAACAGAAAAAGTAGGTGGCAATATGGCTGACTTCATGAATTCACCATCGACACGCTATTGGCGCAGCACTGCGGCGCTGGCGCTCGAGCTCGGTGGTCTGCTTCCCGCGTACACACTGGCATACCGCAGTTGGGGACAGTTGGCTGCAGATGGCGGCAACGCCGTAATCGTCTGCCATGCGCTGACCGGATCGGCGGACGCGGATGTCTGGTGGGATGCGCTATTCGGTCCCGGCAAGGCACTCGACCCTACCCGCGATTTCATAGTCTGCAGCAATACGCTGGGCGGCTGTTATGGCAGTACCGGTGCCGCCTCCGACGATGTCGACGCACAGCATAAGGGATCGCGATTTCCCGCCCTGACCATACGTGACCAGGTGCGGGCGCAGATGGCGCTTGCCGATGCGCTCGGTGTCAACCGTATCAAGTCGGTGATCGGCGGTTCGATGGGCGGGCTGCAGGCTCTGGAATGGGCCCTGCTCGATAGCAGGCGTGTCGAATCGATTGTGGTGATTGCGGCGAGCGCGCAGCACTCGGCGTGGTGTATGAGCTGGAGCGAAGCGCAGCGCATGTCGCTCTACGCCGATCCGAAATTCCGCAGTGGCGACTATGCGGCGGACGACCTGCCCAAGGCGGGTCTCGGCGCGGCACGTGCGACCGCCATGGCCACCTATCGCAGTCCGGCCGCGTTGCAGAATCGCTACGGCAGGCACAAGGGGGCGGCGGTATTCGGCAGCGACGCGCGCCATCCCGAGGACTTTGCGGTGCGCGGCTGGATGCGGCACCACGCCGAAAACTTTGTTGATCGCTTCGATGCCAATTGCTATCTGACATTGATCGACGCGATGGATCGACACGATGTTGGGCACGGACGTGGCGGCGTGATGGCGGCGCTTGCCAGCGTCGAGCAACCGGCGTTGGTGATCGCGATCTCCAGCGACGGGCTTTACCTTCCCGCCGAGCAGGAGCTGCTTTACGAAGGCTTGCCAAATGCACAATTGCTCGAGCTGGAATCGCCGCATGGTCACGATGCGTTCTTGATCGAGGCGGATCGGCTTGAGCCACGCATCACGCGCTTCCGCGCGTCGGTGCACCCCCAGCCGCGCCCGCAGCGCGCGCCGGGAAATGCGGAGACGGCGACCTATGCAAGCTGATCGTGCGAGCATCCGGCTTGAAACCCCAGCGCCGAAAAATCTTGCTCAGCGCATCGATCTGATCCTGATCGGTGCGCGCGGCAAGGTCGGCAGTGCCTTCCGTCGTCAACTCTTCGCGCAACAGCTGCCGCTGATGGCCGAAGCCAATCTCGATCTGCGTCTGCTGGCGAGCTTCGATCGGCGTGGATTCGCCTTCGACGCGCACGGGCTGGCGCCAGCGGCGGCGGAAGCGCACATGAAGCCGCGTCAGGAGGGCGATCTGGACAGGTTGCTCGCACATATTGAACGCAGCGGCGCGGCGCGCACTTTGGCGGTGGATTGCACCGCCAGCGAAGACGTTGCCGATCTCTATCCGCGCCTGCTCGCACACGGCATCGGCGTTGTCGCCGCGAACAAGCGGGCCAACGCCCGCACGTTGTCGAACTACAACGAACTGCAGCGCCTGGCTCGCAAGCATGCGGTGCCTTATCGCTATGAGACCACGGTCGGTTCGGCCATTCCATTGTTGGGGCCGCTGCGTGATCTACGTCTGCGCGGCGAACGGGTCATCGAAGTGCAAGGCGTTCTTTCCGGATCGCTGTGTTACATCCTGCGGCGTATGCACGACGGTTGCGCTTTTTCGGCGGCGGTCGCGGCGGCCCGTGACCTCGGGTTCACCGAGCCCGATCCGATGGAGGACCTGTGCGCCATCGATCTGAGTCGCAAGCTTTTGGTGCTGGCGCGTGAGGCCGGGTTTGCAATCGAACTTGAGGATATAGCGATCACGCCATTCATCGATCCCGACATTGTCGCCGGTGACGATCTCATCCTTGCCTTGCAGGCGGCCGATGCCGACTGGCGGGAAAGGATTCGCGCCGCTGAGTCACGGGGCGAACGCTGGGTTGCGCTCGCCGAGGTCAATGCTGAAGGCGGCCGGATCAGTCTGCGCTGCGTTGCTGCGGAATCGGCGTTCGCACAGCTGAAGCCAGGGCAGAATCTGATCGCGATCCGTACCGAAATGCAGGATCAGACGCCGCTGTGTGTCAGCGGTCCCGGAGCGGGCGTCGAGATTACCGCGGCCGGTGTTCTCAGCGACGTGCTGAACGCCGCAATGTGTTGGGCGCGTTAGCGCACTGCAGGGTTCCTCAATCCGAATTTTCTCGCCCGCAGCCATCGGCGTCGGGATAGAAGCGAGTGTGATCAATGACTTTCGATAAAGAAGACGTAGTGTGGTTTCCCCTGTCGGCGGCGCAAAGCAGCAGATGGTTTCTGTATCAGTTGGATGCGGAAAATCGCGGTAATCACAACAATGTATTTGCCGTCTCGCTACACGGCCGTGACGATGAGCAGGCCATTGCGCGAGCGCTGAATGTCCTCGGCTCGCGCCATGAGATGTTGCGCGCCCACTTTCGCAGTCTGGATGGGCAGGAGGCGCAACAGTGCATCGCACGATCGGTTGAAATACCGTTGTGCCGTGTCGACGCGTCATCGATGGGTGATGCCGAGCTGGTCAGCCGGGTTGCCGAGGATGCACGCAAACCCTTCGACTTGGCGAACGCACCCTGCGTGCGCGCCAGCCTGTATCAGTGCGACGCGCAGACGTCCGTATTCCTGCTTGCGCTCGATCATATGATTTGCGATGGCTGGTCGTACTGGCGATTGCTGGAAGACTTCGGCGCGTTGCTATCCGGTGAAGACTGCGCAACGCCGTCGCTGGAGCACGCCGACTACGCCGACTACGCCGGATACGTTGCCTGGCAACGCGAGTGGCTGACGACGCCCGCTGCGCAGAAGCAGTTCTCCTACTGGGAAGGAGCGCTTGGCGATGCGGCTGCCGAGTCGCCGTTGCCGACTGATCGGCCGCGGCCGAAGCGATCCAGCGGAAGGCAGCATGTCGTCACACGCCTTCTTTCCCCAGCGCAAACGCGTGCGTTGCGGGCACTTTCAGCGCAGCACGCCGGCACGCTGTTCACGACCTTGCTCGCCGCCTTTCAGATCGTTCTGCACCGCTACACCGGTAACGTCGAGATCACTGTGGGCACGCCGGTGCCAGGGCGCACGCAGGCGCAATGGGATGGCGTCGTTGGTGACTTCGTCAATATGCTCGCGCTACGCACCGGGTTTCAGAACGATCCCAGCGTCGCCGAGGTGTTGCGCGCTGCGCGAAATTCCGCGCTGAAGGGAATGGCCAATCAGGACTATCCGTTTGCCAGGCTCGTGCAGCGACTGCATGTCGCGCAGGGCGGCGACACGCATCCGTTTTTTCAGACAGCCTTCGTCTTCCAGAATGCCCGGAGCAGCAAGACGCTAAGCCGGCTGTGGAGTCCCGCTGATGCAGCGCAGGAACCGCTGCGATGGGGCGCGATGGAGCTTGCGGTTTTCCCGTTGCCGCAATGTGTCGGCGGCGATCGCATCGGGTTGGCGCTACAGGCTATCGAACTCGGTGGTCAGCTTCGTTTTGATTTCTGCTACGACGTGGATTTGTTCGATGCTGCAACGATCGAGCGTCTGGCCGATAGCTTCGAAACCCTGAGCTGCGCCATGACCCATGACGCGAGTCAGGCGGTGAGCGCGTTGCCGTTGCTGTGTGCTGTCGAGCGGTCGCGTGTGGTGCAGGGGTTCAATGCGACGGCGGCGGACTATCCGGCGGCGCGACTGGTGCATCAGTGGTTCGAGTTG
>JANMUE010000204.1:0-33169 GCA_031391205.1 Lysobacterales bacterium
TGCTAAGGGAGTATAGGGTCAAAAGCTCTATCGAGGGTTCGAATCCCTCTCTCTCCGCCAGACACAAAAAAGCCGGCCTAGCGCCGGCTTTTTTGTGTCTGATGGACAGAGCGTGTGGACGAAACCTCCGGGTTCGACAAAATCGCCTGGAGCGATTTTGGACAGCCGCAGGCTGGCCCGCGTTAAGCGGGCGCGGCTCAGGGATGAGCCGCGCACAAAATCGCCTGGAGCGATTTTGGACAGCCGCAGGCTGGCCCGCTCGAAGCGCGGGCTGGGCTGATGGATGAGCCCAGCAATCCCTCTCTCTCCGCCAGACACAAAACGCCAACTTCGTGCCGGCTTTTTTGTGTCTCGCGTTATGACGCGTTCAATGTTTCTTGAGTTTGCAAAGCTTCATTGTCCTCCATCAAAACATGTTCGCTGTGACCGCGTTATCGATGAACCCCGATCAACTATTTTTCTCTCAAGGGTTGACGATGTCCCTGTGCCCCTTCATACTTTCAGACCTTGCCCGCGCCCGTAGCTCAGTTGGATAGAGCACCAGGCTACGAACTTGGGGGTCGGGAGTTCGAATCTCTCCGGGCGCGCCAATTGCATTGAGTTTCGGGGCGCTTCATGCGCCCCGAAATTTTTGCAGATGGGGTGGCGGCAAGGCAGGTAGACAGCAACGTTTTCGTTTGACGCTTTAGCGGTGTGTGCGTGACAATCTGTTTTCGATGCGCGTAATCGCGTCGGGACGGCCGGAATCTAGCGGGGTATAGCGCAGTCTGGTAGCGCGCCTGCTTTGGGAGCAGGATGTCGGGGGTTCGAATCCCTCTACCCCGACCATCCGGACTTGGAAGCACGCGCCCGTAGCTCAATCGGATAGAGCACCGGCCTTCTAAGCCGGTGGTTGCAGGTTCGATTCCTGTCGGGCGCGCCACCAAGCTTGACCGTTACAATGGTGGATGTAGCTCAGTTGGTTAGAGCACTGGATTGTGATTCCAGGGGTCGCGGGTTCAAATCCCGTCTTCCACCCCAACTCAGCGTGGGCCGTTAGCTCAATGGTAGAGCAACGGACTCTTAATCCGCAGGTTCTAGGTTCGAGTCCTAGACGGCCCACCAATCATCTACTCGGCTTCGCAACGCACCCCATAACGATGCGCGGCCGCAGGCGGCACAAGCGAGAGTGGCGGAACTGGTAGACGCACTGGATTTAGGTTCCAGCGGGGCAACCCGTGAGAGTTCGAGTCTCTCCTTTCGCACCATGAGTTACGCGACAAGATCACCCGGTTTTTTTAGGAGTTCCCATGCAGGTTTCGGTTGAGCAGCTTGGCAGTCTCGAACGCAAGATGACTATTCGCGTACCCTCTGCGCGTATCGAGCAGCGCGTGCAGGAACGCCTGCGTGAGCTTGGGCAGACAGTCCGCATCAAGGGATTTCGTCCCGGCAAGATTCCCGGCAAGGTGATCGAGCAGCGTTACGGACAGCAGGTCCGCTCTGAAGCGCTCTCCGATGTTGTCGGCTCGACATTCGAGCAGGCTGTTGGCGAAAACAACCTGCGCCCGGCAATGTCTCCTTCGATTCGCCGTGATGAACAATCATCGGATTCGGAGCTGGTCTTCACGGCCACCTTCGAAGTGGTGCCGGAAATCGGACGCGTTGATGTATCCGGGCTGCAGCTCAATCGACTGGTATCGGGTGTCGAACCGGCAGACATTGATCGCATGATCGAAACCCTGCGTCAGCAGCGCAAGCGTTGGGTAGTGGTCGAGCGAGCTGCGCAGATCGGCGACATGGTGCTGTTCGAGTACAGCGCAGTCGCCGATGGACAGCGCTTCCCTATCGAGGGCATGGAGCGCGCCGGCACGATTTTTGGAAGTGGCGCTCTGCCGGCCGCATTCGAAGCAGCACTTGCCGATGCACCTGCAGATGCCGCACGCAGCTTTTCGGCCGAGTTTCCGGAAGGCTTTCGCCAGCCAACGTTGGCCGGCAAGGCTGCGGATGTCGAATTGCGCGTCATTCGTATACAGACGGCGGAGATCCCCGAGGTCGACGACAACTTTGCCGCCAGCTTCGGTGTTGCCGCAGGCGGTATCGGCAAGTTTCGTGAAGATGTTCAGGCCAATCTCGAGCGCGAAATGCGTTCGGCATTGAACAGCCGCAACAAGGTCCATGCGGTGGAACAGTTGGTTCGGGCGTTTTCCGGTTTCGAACTGCCCAAGGGCATGATCGATGCCGAAGCGCATGCGATGCTCAGGCAAGCCAAAGAGCAGGCGCAGCGCGCAGGTCGTGCCGAGGAAGCGCCGACCAGTGCCGATGGCTTTGTCGACGTGGCAACGAATCGGGTGCGTGCCAGTCTGCTGTTGGGCGAGATCGCGCGCCAGACCCAGATGCGTCTTGAATCGCATCGTGTTTCGGAAATGCTGGCGACGATTGCGTCGACGTATGAAGAGCCGCAAAAGGTCATCGAAATGTACCAGCGTGACCAGCAGTTGATGGGTGGATTGCGTAACCGTGCCATCGAAGACCAGGTCGTTGACTGGGTGTTTTCGCAGGCCAAGGTGACTGAGCAGCAGCTCAGCTTTCAACAACTGATGCAGCCTTAGCGAAGGTCGGAATAACTTCCCACCTCGACTTCGCTGCACAGCTTATTGTTTACCAGACCCTGGCTTTCAACGGCGGAGCCGGTCGCCTTCAACAGCGGAGCTGGTCGCTTTCAACAGCGAAGCTGGTCAACCTGCGGTTTTTCGCCCCCTGACTCAGGGGGCTGTCGCGGCTCCGGACCTGCTCCAAGGTTCCTTAACATCAGGTCCCGCAACGAAATGCGCAGTGAAATCATTGCGAACTTCGATGCAATGGGCTTGAAGCGATACCGATCCGGCCTCATAGTGTGAGTTGGATCGACGCTGGAGTGGACAACATGGAACGCGCGCTGAATTTGGTACCGATGGTCGTCGAGCAAACCTCACGCGGTGAGCGCGCTTACGACATCTACTCGCGGCTGTTGAAAGAGCGCGTTATTTTTCTGGTTGGCCCGATTGACGATTACATGGCCAATGTCATTGTTGCGCAGATGCTGTTCCTGGAGTCGGAAAATCCGGACAAGGACATTAGTCTGTACATCAACAGCCCAGGGGGTGCGGTGACGGCCGGTCTGGCGATCTACGACACCATGCAGTTCATTCGCCCCGATGTCAGCACTATTTGCGTCGGCCAGGCTGCCAGTATGGGGGCCTTGCTGTTGTGCGCTGGCACCAAGGGCAAGCGTTATTCATTGCCGCATTCCCGCGTAATGATTCACCAGCCGCTGGGTGGTTTCTCCGGACAGGCCAGCGATATCGATATCCATGCACGCGAAATCCTGCGTATCCGTGAGTATCTCAATGGCATCATGGCCAAGCACACCGGCCAGCCGGTTGAGCGCGTGGCGCGTGACACCGACCGTGACAATTTCATGGGTCCGGTTGACGCCCGCGACTACGGTATCGTCGATGCGGTACTTGAAAGCCGCCCTGAAGACTCAGTGAAATCCGGTTGATTCTTGACCGAAGCTGGCCCGGTACAGCACGGGCCCTACCGCTCGTCGCCCCTGATATACCCCGTGATGCGTTTCGGGCGCCAGAGGGGCAAAAACCCTGTGCTATGCTCGCTCCCAATATTTGGAGGGTGGCCGCGTTGTCGGCGCCCGTTAGGAAGGCGGAAAGATGACTGAAGAACGCGGCGGCCGCAACGAATCCGGGAAAGTGCTCTATTGCTCCTTCTGCGGCAAGAGCCAGCATGAAGTGCGCAAACTGATCGCTGGCCCGTCGGTGTTCATTTGCGACGAGTGCGTTGAACTGTGCAACGACATCATTCGCGAAGAGCTTGAAGAAAAATCGGCGGCCGCGCGCAGCCATTTGCCCAAGCCACGCGAAATTCTCGAAACGCTGGACCAGTACGTCATCGGTCAGGCACGCGCCAAACGGGTGCTTGCGGTTGCCGTGTACAACCATTACAAGCGTCTGGAAACACGTCAGAAGAACGACGATATCGAGTTGTCAAAGAGCAATATCCTCCTGGTCGGTCCCACCGGTTCGGGTAAGACCCTGCTGGCCGAGACGCTGGCGCGCCTGCTGAACGTACCGTTCACCATCGCCGACGCCACCACCCTGACCGAGGCGGGCTATGTCGGTGAGGATGTCGAGAACATCATCCAGAAGCTTCTGCAGAAGTGCGACTACGACGTCGAGAAGGCACAGAGCGGTATTGTCTACATCGACGAAATCGACAAGATTTCGCGCAAATCCGAGAACCCGTCGATCACCCGCGATGTCTCCGGTGAGGGCGTGCAGCAGGCGTTGCTGAAACTGATCGAGGGCACCATCGCCTCGGTGCCGCCACAGGGCGGACGCAAACATCCTCAGCAGGAGTTCCTGCAGGTGGATACGCGCAACATCCTGTTCATCTGCGGTGGTGCTTTCGCCGGTCTGGAAAAGGTGATTCAGGCGCGTTCCGACTCCACTGGCATCGGTTTTTCGGCTGAAGTGCGCAGCAAAGACAAGCGCGCCAGCCTCGGGGACCTGCTCAAGACGATAGAACCGGAAGATCTGATCAAGTTTGGCCTGATACCCGAATTTGTCGGGCGCCTGCCCGTCGTCGCAACCCTCGAAGAGCTGGATGAGGATGCGCTGATCAAAATTCTGAGCGAGCCCAAGAACGCCATCACCAAGCAGTTTCGCAAGCTGTTCGAAATGGAAGGCGTCGAACTCGAATTCCGCGAAGACGCGCTACGTGCAATAGCCAAGAAAGCGCTCAAGCGTCGCACCGGTGCGCGCGGCTTGCGCACAATTCTGGAGGCGGTGCTTCTGGATACGATGTATGAGTTGCCCTCACAGGAGCAGGTCAGCAAAGTGGTTGTCGACGAAGCCGTGATCAACGGTGCAGCCGAGCCCTATCTGATCTATAGCAACGCACAACCTCCCGCGCGTGCGGTCGGTGCGGACTGACCGCCATCGGTTGACACCGACCGGGACGGATTGCCCAGCGTCCCCGCACTTGCATCCCCGCCAATCGGCCACACTTGACGCTTATCGGCATCAGGCGCAGTCTCGATCGCGTTCGGCCATCTAACAGGACATCCCCATGGCAGTTACCCGTTCCCGAGCAGAAGCCAAGCGCACCATTCCGTTGCTGCCTTTGCGCGATGTGGTGGTGTTTCCGAATATGGTCATTCCGCTATTTGTTGGGCGGGAAAAATCCATTCGCTCGTTGGATGCAGCGATGGAAGGCGACAAGCAGATTCTCCTGGTCGCGCAGAAGAGTCCGGATATCGACGATCCCGGTGCCGCCGATCTGTACGAACTCGGAACCTTGGCCAATGTGCTGCAGTTGCTGAAGCTGCCGGATGGCACCATCAAGGTGTTGGTCGAAGGAGTTTCGCGCGTGCGCCTTGCCGGCGTGGAAATGCAAGGCGACGTACTCTACGGCGGCACCGTCGTAGTGGAATCGGAAACCACGCGTGATTCGCGCGAAGTGGATGCGGCTGCGAAATCGCTGATGTCGCTTTTCGAGAACTTCATCAAGCTCAATCGCAAGGTACCTCCGGAGTTGATGACGACGCTTGCCGGAATCGATGATCCCTCGCGTCTCGCTGACACGGTGGCGGCGCATCTGGGCGTGCGTCTTCAGGACAAGCAGCAGGTCCTGGAAACGCTCGACGTTTTTGAACGTCTGGAGCGGTTGATCGGTCTGGTCAATGCCGAGATCGATCTGCAACAGATCGAGAAGCGCATCCGTGGTCGCGTCAAGACGCAGATGGAAAAGAGCCAGCGCGAGTACTACCTGAATGAGCAGATGAAGGCGATTCAGAAGGAACTCGGTGACCTCGACGAGGCGCCAAACGAGCTGGAAGAACTGGCGCGCAAGATCGCCGCCGCAGGTATGCCCAAACCCGTGGAAGCCAAGGCGCGCGCGGAATTGAACAAGCTCAAGCAGATGTCGCCGATGTCTGCCGAGGCCACCGTGGTACGCAACTATCTCGACTGGTTGTTGGGCGCGCCATGGAAGAAGCGCACCAAGATTCGCAAGGATCTGCCGGCTGCTCAGGAAGTGCTGGACGCCGATCATTACGGGCTGGAAAAGGTCAAGGACCGAATTCTCGAGTACCTCGCCGTGCAACAGCGGGTCAGCAAGATGAAGGGGCCGATCCTGTGCCTGGTGGGTCCACCCGGCGTCGGCAAGACCTCGCTCGGGCAATCCATTGCGCGCGCCACCAATCGAAAATTCATTCGCATGGCGCTGGGTGGTGTGCGCGATGAAGCGGAGATTCGTGGCCATCGCCGCACCTATATCGGCTCGATGCCGGGACGTGTGATCCAGAATCTCTCCAAGGCCGGCGTGCGCAATCCACTGGTCATGCTCGACGAGATCGACAAGATGTCGATGGACTTCCGTGGTGATCCGTCTTCAGCACTGCTTGAGGTGCTTGATCCCGAGCAAAATCACACCTTCAACGACCACTATCTTGAAGTCGATTTCGATCTCAGTGATGTGATGTTCATAGCGACCGCGAACTCGCTGAATATTCCGTCGGCGTTGCTCGATCGCATGGACGTGATCCGGATCCCGGGCTACACCGAGGACGAGAAAATCGGTATTGCCGAGCGTTATCTGCTGGCCAAGGAAACCAAGGCTGCAGGTCTTGCCGACAAAGAACTGATCATCGACACCGACGCTGTGCGCGACATCGTGCGTTATTACACGCGTGAAGCCGGCGTGCGCGGTCTTGGCCGCGAGATCGCCAAGATCGCGCGCAAAGTGGTGAAGGAAGCAGCGCTGGCTTCGGCAAAGAAAAAAGTCAAAGCAGGTAAATCGTCAGCACCGAAGCGCGTTACGGTGCGTGTCAGTAGTGATCGTCTCGAACATTTTCTCGGTGTGCGCAAGTTCGCCTATGGCCGCGCTGAACAACAGCCTGAAGTCGGCCTGGTAACGGGGCTGGCCTGGACGCAAGTCGGCGGTGATCTGCTGAGTATCGAAGCCAGCATCATCCCCGGTAAGGGCAAGCTCATCCACACAGGCCAGCTCGGTGATGTGATGCAGGAATCGATTCAGGCAGCGTTGTCGGTAGTGCGTTCGCGCGCCGCCGTATTCGGCATCGATCCTGAGTTCAATCAGAAGCAGGATATTCATATCCACGTGCCAGAAGGTGCCACCCCGAAAGACGGGCCTAGCGCTGGCATTGCCATGTGCACCGCGCTGGTTTCCGCACTCACCCGTAACCCGGTTCGCGCCGATGTTGCGATGACCGGTGAAATCACACTGCGCGGGCGTGTTCTGCCCATTGGTGGGCTCAAGGAAAAGCTGCTTGCTGCGCACCGTGGCGGCATCAAGACCGTGATCATTCCACACGAAAACGAGAAAGACCTGGCGGAGATTCCGGTCGAGATCACTGGCAAGCTCGATATACGTCCGGTCAAGTGGATCGACGAAGTGCTCGATCTGGCACTGGCCGAGCCTATGCGTCCGGCGACACCGGTAGTGGCAACAACACCGACCGAAGGCAAAGCTGCGCCCGAGTCGGATGGCGATTCGGAAACTAATGTGATACGTCCGCATTGACACCGGATGCGACTCATGTTTTACGCCTGCAGGGCGCGCTGCGCTTGGTTGCGCGCCCATAGGGCCACTGGTATAAAGACGCCCCTACTGCTTCGGCTGTGAGCGTGCGAAGTTGCGGCTCTCGCGGTAGCTGGGACTGACAGGCGAGCGAGATCGAACGCGGCGCATCAGTCCGATTCAACAACGAACCACCCACACGAATTTCAGGGAGTACCCAATGAACAAATCGGATCTGATCGGCGGCATCGCAGACAATGCAGATATCAGCAAGGCTGATGCTGGTCGCGCGCTTGAGGCATTGATCAAAGTCGTAAAGAAGACGCTCAAGTCGGGCGACACTGTCGCCATCGTCGGCTTCGGCACCTTCTCGGTGCGCAAGCGTGCAGCGCGCACAGGCCGCAATCCGCAGACCGGTGCCACGTTGAAGATCAAGGCTTCCAAGAATCCTGCCTTCAAGGCTGGTAAAGCTCTGAAAGACTCTGTAAACTGATACGCTTTGCTGGGGTGCTTAGCTCAGCGGTAGAGCGTCGCCCTTACAAGGCGAGGGTCGGGGGTTCGAAACCCTCAGCACCCACCAAGTGTGAGGACGCTCGCTAGCGCTGCAAGAGTTCCGCACAGCAATTCGGTTTTGCAGCAAGAGTCGAGGGATGACACCTTCGATGTTCAGAAGAAATTGGAGTGGTAGTTCAGTCGGTTAGAATATCGGCCTGTCACGCCGAGGGTCGCGGGTTCGAGTCCCGTCCACTCCGCCATCTGACGCGAGGGCGCCCACGAGGCGCCCTTGTTTTTTTTGCCTCAACGCCGGACACCGGTCCGGCAAACCAGAAAGACATACGCCATGTTGCAGCAGATTCGTGACAAATCGGGTAGCAAGATCTTTTATAGCCTGCTGATGATCCTGATGATTGGCGGCATGGCGTTCTTCGGGATGGGCGATTACAGCTTTGGTGGCGCACGATCTTTCGTAGCCAAGGTGGGTGATGAGCTGATCACCGAGAACGACTTCGCCGAACGCCTCCAGGAACAGCAAAGTCGGATGCGCTCGATGATGGGCGAGTCCTATAACGCCAAGATGTTCGACACACCGGAGTTTCGACGTCGTTTGCTGGATCAACTGATCGACGAAGAGCTGATTTCTCAGGCTGGTGCTGGCGCTGGTATGGCGGTGTCCGACGCCAAAGTGCGCGAGGAAATCGGCAAGATCGAAGCGTTCAAACGCGACGGAAAATTCGACACCGAGCTCTATCTGCAATTGCTCAAGTCCAACGGCATGACATCGCAGAAGTTCCAGGAACGCATGCGCCGCGATATCGCAGTTCGCGAACTGCCGACGCAGATCACGGCCACGGCCATGGTCACCAGTAAGGATGTGGACTCGTATATTCGTCTGCGCGATCAATTGCGCAGCTTTCGCTATGTCTCTCTGATGCCGGCTGCGGTCGCGCCGGATAGCATCACCGATGCGCAGATCAAGCAGTATTTCGATGCACATTCGGTGGACTACGTTACCCCCGAGCAGGTCTCGATCGAGTATGTAGAGCTCAATGGGGCTTCGATACCCGCTACCCAGCCCGAGGAATCCGCGCTGCGTCAACGCTATCAGGAACAGTCATTTCGTTTTGGCACCAACGAGCAGCGGCTTGCTTCGCACATTCTTGTCGAGGTTGCAGAGTCTGCTGATGCAGAGGCGCAGAAGGCTGCGCAGCAGCGCGCCGAGTCCATAGCTGTGGAACTGACTGCGGGCAAGGATTTTGCGGTGGTTGCACAAGCGTCTTCCGACGACATTGGATCGAAGAATTCAGGCGGTGATCTGGGTTGGATCGAGAAAGGCAGCATGGAGCCGGCTTTTGAAGAGGCGCTGTTCGCGCTGGAAGCAGGCAAGACTTCGGCTCCCGTGCGCACATCGCAGGGCTACCACATCATCTCGTCGCGCGAGGTTCGCGCTGCGGCGATCAAGCCCTTCGAGGAAGTACGTGCCGAACTCGAAGCCGAGTACATAACGGAAACGCGCCAGAACAAGTTTGCCGAACTCCAGGACATGCTGTTCACTGCCGCCGATCACAGTAGTGGGACGCTTGAGCCTTTGGCCAAAGCGATCAATGCCGAGGTCAAGACCAGTGAGCTGTTTACTCGCGATTTCGGGCCTGGCATAGCCATGTATCCCGATGTTCGCGAAGCGGCGTTTTCGCTGGAAGTCAAAGAAGATGGATTGACCAGTGAGCCGATCGAAGTTGCCAAGGAGCACGTCGTTGTTGTGCGACTGGCCCAGCACAAGGCATCCGAGCCGCGCACGCTGGATAATGCCAAGGAGGAAGTGCGTTCGCTGCTGATCAGCGAAGCCAGCACCAAGTCGGCACGCGAGACGGCGGATGCCGCGCTCAAGCGCCTCCTCGGCGGAGAATCTCTGGATGTGATCGCTGCGGGCGCAGGCGTTGGTGTGGTCGAGGCGAAGGACGTCGGTCGCCAGGGTTCGGCCCATGATGCGGCGCTGATATCTGAAGTCTTCAAAATGGCAAGACCGGCAGCGGATTCGGTGAGCAACGGATTGGCGAAGCTCAACGACAGTAGTTACGCCCTGGTGCAGTTGCAGTCTGCCGCCGATGGTGACGCTTCCAAACTCGATGAGGCAGCGCGCACTGCTGCGCGCGAGCAGCTGCGACAGGAATTGGCCGCTGCGGAATCCGCCGCATTCCGCGAAGCATTGCGCGCGCGCGTGCCGGTGAAGATTGACGAAACCAAGATTTGATCGGTTGATCAGAGCAAAAAAACGGCGAGCCTTGGCTCGCCGTTTTTCGTTCCGCTATCAAAATCTCAAATCCCGGTCATGCCCAAAGTGCTGTAGCCGGCGTCGACGTAGGTGATTTCGCCGGTGATCCCTGCAGCGAGGTCAGAGCAAAGAAACGCCGCGACATTGCCGACGTCTTCGATGGTGACACTGCGCCTGAGGGGGGCAGTCTCTTCCACGTGCTCCAGCATTTTTCTGAAGTTCGCTATTCCTGCGGCGGCCAGAGTCTTGATCGGGCCGGCCGATATCGCATTGACGCGTACGCCCTCCGGGCCCAGGCTGCGCGCGAGATAGCGGACATTGGCTTCAAGACTTGCCTTGGCCAACCCCATGACGTTGTAGTTGGCGAGCGCGCGCACAGCACCTAGATAGCTGAGCGTAAGGACTGCCGCATTGTGCCCACGCAGCAGCGGACGCGCTGCCTTGGCAAGAGCGGCAAGGCTGTAACTTGAAATATCGTGCGCAATAGCAAAGTTCTCGCGGGTCACCGCGTCGAGATAGTCGCCCTGGATTGCCTCGCGTGGGGCGAAACCCACCGAATGCACCAGGATGTCCAGCCGTCCCCAGCGCTCTTCCAAAGCCTTCATCAATGCGGTGATTTGCGCGTCCTCGGCGACATCACAGGGTAGTACGATATCGCTGCCGTACTCGTTGGCGGCCTTTTCCACTCGATCACGCAGACGCTCGTTCTGATAACTGAATGCCAGTTCGGCGCCTTCGCGATGCATGGCCTCGGCAATTCCGGTGGCTATGGATCGCTCGCTGGCGATTCCTACGATGAGCGCGCGTTTGCCTTGCAGAAAACCCATTCCGGACTCCTTTGAATTGATCATTCGATACGCTTGCCCGATTCGCGGCGGCTACGCTGTAGCAGCGCGGCCGAATCATGGCACCGCCACCGTGGCGTTGCCATCGACAGCTGTGCAAGCGTAGGGCAGCTCGGGCTTCCTCCATAGCGGGTGCCGTTTGAATCTCAAAGGTGCCGTTATCGGGTTTTGGCTGTGGTAGCGCAACCTCAGGGTGGCTGTCGTAATCGGATCAACTGGCCCGGTCGCAAGACGCTTTTTGCGTCAAGTCGGTTCCATGCCATCAGCAAGCGCAGCGCCAGGCCGTGATGTCGTGCAATGTCCCACAGCGTATCGCCCTTGCGAATGACGTGAACGTCACTGGCGTTGTGGATTGGCGCAGCTTCCGGCAGACGTTGTTTGCGCGATGCTCCGATTGGCAGCCAAAGCCTTGTCGGGGCTGCATCGGCCTTGCCGCCATTGGCCACTCGGATCGCATCGAGTTGATCGGCGTATCGGGTGAGCATACGTTGTCGTTCTGCTTCCGATGAAATCGCGATCAAACCCCAGTTTGGCCAAGTGTCAGCCGGAATGATTCGCAGTGCTGCACTCAATGACTCTGCCGCACGCAGCGGCAGCAGCACATGCAGGGTTTTCTGCACCGGGGTGAATTCGCCACGCAGTGCCGGATTCCAGCGCCGAAATCCGGCGATATCCAAACCTGCGAGATGCGCCAAAAAGCCGGTGGCGATCGGTTTCGTGATCGGTACTGGCTGCAGGATTTCCTGCGCGCGCGCGTCCGGCAGCTCGATACCGTGCAGATGCGCCTGGGCCAGCAAGCACGTCAATGCCTGCACCTTGGCCAGATGGTGCAAGGTGATCTTGCTCAGGCCCAGTTGTTCGAAAGGCGCGTTGGCGTCGAGGCTGCCTCGCAGGGATGCCTTGACGCGGAATTCGCCGGCATTGAAGGCCATGTTCGTCAGTCGCCAATCACCATGAAACTGCTTGCTCAGATGATCGAGCAAATCAGCGGCAGCTTCGGTAGCCCGCAGAAAGTCGAGCCGGCCGTCATAGTCGCTTTGAATGGCGACACCCAGGCCGCGCGCTGTGCGTGGCATCAGCTGCCATAAACCCGCCGGGCGGTTGCCTGATGATCTGGGCGCACCGTACTGGCTTTCCACCATGGGCAACATCGCGAACTGAAGCGGCAGCCCGCGACGTTCGAGTTCGTCGGCTACCAGGATGATAAGGGGGAGGGCGCGTCGCAGTTCCATTTTGAAAGTCGCCGCTTCGCGAACGTAATGCGCCAACCAGCGCGCGCTACGCGCATCCAGACGATCACACTTCAGGTCGTCGGCCGCCTCGGTGAATCGGGCCCATAGATCGGTGTCTGTCGGGGTCGCGGCGGCGTCGACCGGCTCGGGAGCTGGCACTTTCGATTTACGCTCGGCCGATTTTGGTCGTGTCGGATCGGCACGCACGCCGGTGTCAGGCGCTGAAGGCGCGGTGTCATCTTGATGGAGTGCCGGCGGGTGCGCTTGTACATCGGCGCCTTCGTTTGATGGCAGTGTGGAGCACGCTTGCAGCATGCCAAACAACGCCATGCAGGCCAACGCCCGTGCTCTGTGCGAGCGACCGTCAATGGTGCGCGACATATACGTTTTTCAAAGCACGCAGTTCGGCGAAAGCGGCGAGTCGGTCCGCCACTGGTCGCATCAGACTTGCTTCCAGGCGGGCTTGAATCAGCGGTTGATCGCAACGCAGAAACGGGTTGAAGCCCAGTTCCGCGTCAATGGTGGTGGGCAGGGATCCAAGGTCTTGCCCGCGAAGTGCATTGACTTCAGCATAGCGTTCCTGCAGTTGTATATTTTCGGGCTCCCAGTCCAGCGCAAATCTGAGGTTGTCGCGCGTATATTCGTGTGCACAGAACACCAGCGTTTCCGCCGGCAACCCGGTCAACCGATCCAGCGAGTGCAGCATCTGCTGCGCCGTGCCCTCAAAAAGGCGCCCACAGCCGGCACTGAATAATGTGTCACCAACGAAAGCTGCGCCGTGTCCGATGTAGGCAACATGGGAGCGCGTATGTCCCGGCACTTGCATAACCCTGAAATGTAAATCCAGCGCCGAAACTACAAGTTCATCGCCATCGGCGCATATTCTGCTCACCTGCGGAATGCGCGGGTCTTCAGGACCGTAAACCGGGCAACGGTGACGTTGCTCCAATGCGACGATGCCGCCAATGTGATCGTGGTGATGATGCGTAATCAGAATGGCATGCAACCTGAGTTGCTGCCTGTCTAACGCGGCTTGCACCCGATCGCCGTCTCCAGGATCGATCGCGATCGCGCCACCTCGACCGTCCGTTACCAGCCAAAGATAGTTGTCCTCGAAGGCCGGAATCGCCAAAGTGGTCAGGTCAGCTGAAAGTCGTGTCGGTTGTATCTTCACATTATGGAACCACTGCATGAGTGCGGAGACGCGACCCCCGAGGAGCCTCTGAATATGTCCGTAGCCGCGATAGCCCCCTGAGTCAGGGGCGAAAAACCGCAGGTTGGTCGGTTGTGCTGTCAAAACGACCAGCTCCGCTGTTAAAAGCGGGGGTGAGGTGACAATAGGCTGTGCAGCGATGACGATACGGTGACTTGTTAAGGGGCTCCCAAAAGGCTTATCGCTCGGTCCGGATTTGTATCACAATCGCGCAATTGCCCTGCAGCACATTCCATGTCCTCAACACCCGATTCAGAATTGCCACCACCCTCTGCCGCCCCGGCGCCCGCCTGGGCGCAGCGCCTGTTGAATGCAGAGCAGACCTGGATGCACCAGCATCTCGCCGGGTTCGAGCGCCTGCTGTGGATCAGTCCAGCGCTGGGTGATGGAAGTACGCGCGCATCGCCGAATATTTTGCATGTCGTTGCACATGGCAGTTTTCTGCACGGTGATCTTCGGTCATCGTCCAGCGAATGGCCACTTCGTGATGACTGTGTTGAAGCGGTAGTAATCCAGCATCCGCTTGAAGCCGGTTTGCGCCTGGAGGTGCTGCTTGATGAGGCGATGCGCGTGCTGAAACCGGAATGCTCATTGTGGGTGCTCGCCAGTGGCACGGCAAGCCTGGGTCGATTCAGACTGGCGCGCGCCCTCGGCGAGGGTGTGCGCTGGCCCAGCGCATTCCGCTACGGCGCGTTTCAGTCGTCGATGGCCGGACATGGAGGTGTGGACATTGAAGTGAAGTCATTGGGATTCGATGCCATGAGCGGAACGATCACGGTGCTGTCACGATCGTTGCCCTGGGCGCCTGTGTTGCTGGTGCATGTGCGCAAGCGCCGTGTTGCGAATATTCTGCGGCCGCGCGCCTTGCGCAGCATCAGCAACGCAGGCGTGGCCGGGTTGCCTGCGCTTCCGGCTTCCCGGGTAGGGTTGGCAGCGTGAGCGACACGCCAGCGTGTATAGAAGTATTCACCGATGGCGCCTGTTCGGGTAATCCCGGTCCCGGTGGCTGGGCAGCGCTGCTGCGCCACGGGACACATGAAAAGTGGTTGAGCGGAGCCGAAGCCAACACCACCAACAATCGCATGGAATTGATCGCGGCGATTCGCGCGCTGCAGGCGCTCAAGCGCCGCTCATCGGTGCGCATTACTACCGATTCGCGTTACGTGCAACAGGGCGCCAGCGAATGGTTGCCTGGCTGGAAAGCCCGAGGCTGGCGCAATGCGGCGCGCGAACCGGTAGCCAATCAGGATTTGTGGAAGGAAATGGATGCCGCCATGGCCGAGCACGATGTTGAGATGCAGTGGGTGCGCGGCCATATCGGCCATCCGGAAAACGAAGCCTGCGATCAGCGCGCCCGTGAGGCGATTGCATTGATGCTGGCCGGGCAGAAACGAGAGATCGTGTAATGCGCCAGGTGATACTGGATACCGAAACGACTGGACTCGATCCTGCGCGCGGACACCGACTGGTCGAGATCGGCTGTATCGAGCTGATCGAACGTCGTCGTACGGGCCGCGAATTTCAACGCTATCTCAACCCGGAACGCAGCATGGACTTCGGTGCCATGGAAGTGACCGGTTTGACGGACGAGTTCCTACGCGACAAACCATTGTTCCGCCAAGTTGTTGATGAGTTTCTGGCCTTCGTCGACGGTGCCGAACTGGTGATTCACAATGCCGCTTTCGATATGGGTTTTCTCAACTCCGAGTTGGCGCTGGTCGGGGCACTGGGCCGGCTCGAGGCACGTTGCGCGGTGCTCGATACATTGGCGCTGGCGCGTGAAAAATTTCCCGGCCAGAAAAACTCGCTGGACGCGCTGTGCAGGCGGCTGCAGGTGGACAGCTCGCATCGCCGCTTGCATGGTGCGCTGCTCGACGCCAATTTGTTGACCGATGTCTATCTGGCACTCACCGCCGGACAGGGAGATCTGGGGTTCGAGGTGGCTGATGTGGCGCGGACCGAGGAGCGAAAGGCGCAGGCGCTGACGATTCCCTCGCGATTGCGGGTCGTGCATGCAGATGCCGAAGAAGTCGCGGGGCATACCCTGCGTCTGCACCAGTTGGACAAAGCCAGCAAGGGCAAGTGTGTTTGGCTGGCTGTTAATACCTGACGTTGCGCAGCGGCGAATGGATGGCGCATGTGCACGAATTCCTCTGCAACGGTTTGGCAGCGTGAGCCCGCGATGGGCCTCGATCGCGCGGCGTGTCGGGTGCCGAGAACCAAGTCAGATTGGGGTGGATGCGTGACATTGGATTCGTTTCGTTTGCCGCAGTGGTGTGGCGGTCGTTGATTTGAGTGGCATAATCCCGCCATCGCCTTCGTGGAGAGAGCAAGATGCGCAAGTTGATCGCATTGGGGCTGCTGATCGCGGGTCAGGTGCACGCCCAAGGGGCGGCGGGAAGGATTTCCGCGCATCTGCATGAGGGTGTCGCCAGTTGCGCGGCCAGTCAGTGCCATGGTGCGACCAAGGTGTCCAGCCAGCAATCCGTCCAGATGAACGAGTTCGCGCTCTGGCAGGAATTCGACCCGCATTCCAAGGCTTACGACATTCTGCTGACGCCCGAGTCGCAGGCGATCGCGCGCAAACTGGGTCTGGGCAAGGCCGAGGAGGCCAAGGTATGCCTGGATTGTCACGCCGACAACGTCTCGGCAGACAAGCGCGGCGCGCGATTCCAGATCGACGATGGTGTCGGCTGTGAAGCCTGCCATGGTGGTTCTGAAAATTGGTTAGCCAGCCATACCAAGGCAGATCACGCCGCCAACCTCGAAGCCGGTCTCTACCCGACCGAAGAACCGATCGCCCGTTCGGCGCTGTGCCTGAGTTGTCATGCGGGAACGCGCGATCGCATGATCACCCATCGCATCATGGGCGCTGGCCATCCGCGCCTGAGTTTCGAGCTGGATACATTCACTTGGCTGCATCCGCATTACCAGATCGATGCCGACTACGAAAAACGCAAGGGCCGTTTCGACGGTCTTCGCGATTGGGGCATAGGGCAGGGCACCGCGGCAATTAATGCGCTCGATATCTTGCTGGATGAGCGGTCGGGTTGGCATGGCATTTTTCCCGAACTGGTGCTGTTTGATTGCCATGCCTGCCATCGATCGATGGCAGGGCGGCAGTGGGGGCCGCGTCAGGGCACCGGGCTTGGGCCGGGTGTAGTGCGCCTCAACGATTCCAATCTGGTGATGTTCCGACATGTAATAGCTGCGGTGGACAGCGGCGGCGCTCAGGCAATTTTCGATCAAACGCGCGCATTGCATCAGGCGACCACGGAAGGCCGCGAGCAAACCTTTGCGGCTGCGCGCAAGCTGCGCGACGCGATCGAAGCGCAAAACGCCAAGATTGCGACCTTCGAGTTCGCGCCGCAGACGCTGGGTGCCATCCTCGGCAGCATGGTGCGCGATGCCGAGCGCGGTGAGTTCCGCGATTTCGCGGCGGCCGAGCAGGCGTCGATGGGGGTGCAGAGTGTAGTGGTGGCGTTTGAAAACAGCGGCCTGCTCAATGAGGCGGCAACCGAGACGATCCGCGCCCGTGTAGACGCCCTGTACACCACGGTCGAAAACGATGAGCGTTATGCTATGGACCGTTTCATCGGAGCGCTCAAAGCGGTGCGCGCTGCGGCGCCATAAGCGCTGGGTCGATCGTCGACACTGCATCGCGGTGATGTGCCGCTAAGCGGAACGTTAGCCTTGCCATTGTGTCTAAATTGGGCGTAGTCGTTGCGCTCTCTGTCATTTGCCCGTAGGGTTGTACGGGCTGGAACCTCGTACTGAATGAATACTGTCGTTACCGAATCCGTCGAAATTCCGGGTTATCGAATCGAAAAGGCCATCGGCGTCGGCGGTATGGCGTCGGTGTATCTCGCCGTCCAGGAGTCACTGGATCGCGAAGTCGCGCTCAAGGTGATGTCGTCGTCGCTGGCTGACAATGCCGAATTTGCCGACCGGTTCTTGAAGGAGGGACGGCTGACCGCCAAGCTCAGCCATCCCAATCTGGTCACGGTCTACGATATCGGTCAGTACGGTCAGGTCTACTATCTGGCCCAGGAATATATTCCCGGCGGCACGCTGCGCGAAAAAATGAACGCGGGCATGACCGTCCCGGAAATCCTCGACGTGGCCCGCGATGTGGCCCAGGGCTTGGCGTATGCTCACGAGAAAAGCGTGGTGCACCGGGACGTCAAACCTGGCAACGTGTTGTTCCGCGCCAATGGCACCGCGGTGCTCGCGGATTTTGGCATTGCCAAGGCGATGGACTCCAAGACCATGTCCACTCAGGCCGGCAACTCGATTGGAACGCCGCACTACATGAGTCCGGAACAGGCGCGCGCCGAGAAGGTCGACGGGCGATCGGATCTGTACAGCCTTGGCGCGATGATGTTCGAAATGTTGGCGGGAACGCCGCCTTACGACGCCACCGATCCCTTCAGCATCGCCTTGATGCATGTCACTCATCCGGTTCCGCAGCTACCCGCCAAAGTGTCATGGCTGCAGCCTTTGATCGACCGCCTGATGGACAAATTGCCGGAGCGACGGTTCGCTACCGGCGACGAATTCATTGCCGGATGCGACAAGTTGTTTGCGACTGCCCCAGAAGCACAGGTGCTGCGCGACGCACACATGACGCGCAAGCGGCCTTCGCCCAAGTTGCTGTCGGCGCAACCGACTGAGCGCATGGGGGGCGGTGAAGTGATGAAAACGCCCAAGCGCGTTCCAGCGGCCAAGTCAGCGGTCGCCCCTGTTGCACCTGCACTGAGCACAGCCATGTCCAAGCCTTTGCTCGCGATTGTGGCGGGCTTGGTCGTGGTCGCTATATTGATCGCAGGCTGGATGTGGGCGCATCCCGAGCGCGAGCCAACAACGCCAAAGCCGATTGTCGATACGCCGATCGATGAGCCTGTCGTGGTCGCTGAAGAGCCCGTGGACACGGGGGATAGTGGCATCATCGACCTGGGGAGCGAAGGCGACACCGGTGCCCCGACTTTGCTCATCCAAGGCGACGTCGGGACACTCCTGGCGACGGCACGCCAATATGTCGAGACGGGTTTGACCAGCAATGGGCGTCGCTTTACGTCGCCACCTGGCGACAATGCCACCGACATTTTCAAGGTGGTGCTGATCCAGGACCCGGGCAATGTGGATGCCAGCAACGGCCTGCAGCGTATTGCCGATTTCTATGAGGCGCGTGCGCGCAGCATGTTGGATCGCGGCATTATCGTCGGCTGCGCCGCGTTGGCGGACGAGGGATTGAAGGCAGCGCCAGAGCGCCAGTCGCTGCTTGATCTGCGCGACAAGGAATGCAAGTCCAACTGATGCGCTAACCGCGCGGTATCGAGGACCGCGAGCGCCTGCTCGCGGTGCTGGGGTTACTTCCTGCGCAACAGAATCACCGTGACGTTGTCCGAGCCACCGCCATCCAGCGCGGCAAGAATCAGATGATCGACGCATTCCTGGGCTGAAAGGTCGACGCGACCGAGGATCTCGGCGATCTGCTCATCATCGACTTCTTCGGTAAGACCATCGCTGCACAGCAGCACTTGGGTACCCTGAGAAAGTTTGCCGGCCACGGTTTCGACGCGAAGACTCTGCGGATCGGTGACACCCAGCGCCTGAGTCACGACGTTGCGGTGCGGATGGGTCTTGGCCTGTTCGGGCGTGATCGCTTTCTGATTGATCAGTTCGCGCACATAGGAATGATCTTCCGATATCTGCTTGAACTCGCCGTTCTGCATCGCGTAGGCGCGGCTGTCACCGACCCAGGCGACTTCGAATTCGTCACCTTGTACGCGCATCGCCGCAATGGTCGTGCCCATGGGCAGGGCCTGCGGGCGGCGCGTGGAATGCTTGATGATTTCCTCATCGGCAATCTGGATCGCAGTGACCAGGGTGCCGCCGCCTTGTATTTCGCGCACCAGCGTATCGCGGGCCAGGGCGCTGGCCACCTCGCCGTTCTCGTGTCCACCCATACCGTCAGCAACCAGCCACAGTCCCAGATCGCTGTCGGCATAGTAGGTGTCTTCGTTGTGCTCTCGACGCAAACCTACATGGGTGGAATGTCCAAACTCGATCATGGTTCCTTCCAGACTCGCCAGTCTCTGATTATCGCCTGTTCCGCAACGCCTTGGCCATGCTTGAATCAGAATTCGATGCGGATGCCGATCGCCAGACTGCTCTGAGAGGTTCGATCCTTGCCCGCGACGTGTTCGTAATAGATATACCCAGAACGGCCATTGGCAAAGACACCAGACAGGCCAAGCCCGATATTGAGGAAATCCTGATCGATTTCGTCACCATCTATCACGATTGCGGTGTTGGTGGGATCGAACGCAAAGCTCGTCACCAGGCCGTCTGCATCGTCCTTGAATTCCTTCACGTATTCGATCTGCAGGCTGGGCATCAATACACCCCAGGAGGTGCTCATGGTGTAGCTCAATTTGCCACCCAGTACACCCTGCATCGATGTCAGCTCACGCTCCTCAACCGCCAGCGCCAGGCCGGCACCGGGTCCGTTCGGATCGGACATGCGTTCGACGTAGCCATCGAAGTCGAGTCGCGTATAGGTGCCGCGCAAATAAGGCCCAAAACTCAGCGCACCGCGATTGAAGTCACGACCAAACGACAACGCAAACGATTGCTGGTCGCTGTCGGGTGCACCGCTGGCGATCTGATTGATGGTGGTGGTGCCACTGGAGACGCTGGGAATCGTGTAGTTGATCCGGCGGGTGATATCGGTCGCGTTGCGGCCCAATGTCACAACACCATCCATGTAGTAGTTTTCATTGAACCAGGTGCCATAGGCCGAGAGGCTGTAGCCCTTGCTGTCGAGGCCGCCCAGATTCTGATTGAGCTGGCTGTCGTTGCTGTTGAAACCGAGCGCCGCCCCCAGGACGAACGAATCCGTCATGCGGTAGTCGACACCAGCGGTCAGGCCGTAGTTGTCGAAATCACCACCCGGATCGGAATCGCCAGGGTCGCGGCTACCACGACCCACGGTACCGGTTGCGAAAAATCCCCAGCGCGCAAAGTTCTCGGAAACCTGTTTTTGCTGCTCATCCTCTGCAGCACCCAACAAAAGATTGCTGGGCAGGAAGCTCAGCGGCAGGCGACCGCTAGGCGTCATGATCGCAAGACCACCCATGCTCACGCCACTGGACCCGGAGCGCAATGCCGCGATACGGCCTTTGAGATTCTCGAACTGAGCCGAGGCACTGGCCAGCGCGGCGTTGTTCTGTGCGCTGGACTCGTCTGCCAACATCTTGTCGAGCGCATTGACCACATCGCCGGAGTTGGCATTGGCGTTGACCACGAGCTCGGAACAGCGCTGCAGCAGGTCCTGCTGTGCGGCAGTCAGACCGCTGCTGGTGGCAAGACGCGGGCAGGCACGGTCGATTGCGCGCGCGATCCGAGTGCCCTTGCCGTCGAGTCCGGGAAGATTGGCGATGCCATTGCTCAAATTGAACACAACCGGCGCGATGTTGCTGACGCTGGGCAGGCTGGCGGTCACGGTGTAATCGCCGGGCAAGGTCACGTTGACCGTAGTGGCGGCGCGACCGTCCGGTCCGGTCACGATTTCGGCGGGCTGCACCGAGGCACCATCGGAGGGGGTAAAGCGCACGGTGAATCCGCTCAGACTTTCGCCGGCTGCAGTACGCAGCCGAACCACGAGCGGCGCGCCGGGTCGACGCGGCACCACCTGCTGATTATTTCCGGAAATGATTTCCAGAACGCTGTTGGAGGGTATCGACGCATTCGCCGTGAATACGACTTCGCCGACGCCAGCGATACTGGCCCTGACCTGCTGAGCGCCGAGTGTTGAACCCAGCCGTAGGGTATTGCTGGCGCGACCATTGCTGTCAGTCGTCGACGTTGCATTGCCGAGGACACCATTGCCCGAGACCACAGTCCAGTTCACTACCAGACCCTGCAGACCCTTGGCGTTGAGTGCAGGGCGCGTGATGGCGATCACCAATGGCTCGGCCAGGCTGGCGCCCCCTGCTGCGGACTGATTGTTGCCACTGAAGATTGAAAGCACCGGCACGAAGGTGCTGGCGACACCGATCGCGCTGACGCGATTGGCAAATGCGCTGGCGGTCACCTGCACCGAACCGGGGTTGCTGCCGTAGCGCAATCCGACACTGACACGGCCATCGGCGCGAGTGATCGCGCTGTTCACGGTGAGCGTACCGTCGGTGGTGGTGAACTGCACCGTCTGGCCCGGCAATGGGCTGCCATTGGCACCGCGCAGTTCGAATACGAAAACCTGATCGGAGTCGCTGCCAATGGCGCCGGTCTGGCCCGATCCGGAGATCGCGACCAGACTTGCTTCGTCAGAGCTGAGCATGAAATCCGTTGAGGCATTGATGTTCGTGCCGGGCACCGAACCCACTGCGCGTACGACGATGCTGCCGGCATTCGCTCCGACCAGCAGCGTGGTTTCCGATTCGCCCGCCGCGTTAGTCTTCGTATGGGTCAATGACAGCGCCGCATCGCCACTGACCACACTCCAATCGATGTCGGCATCGACGAGGGGCTCGCCGCTATTGGTGAACTTCACGCGCAATGGGCCCGATTCGATTCCTGTCGTTACGACCTGAGCGTCACCGGCGATTTTGATCAGCGATGCCGCGCTGGTTGGCACCACGCCCGTCGCAGTGAATACGGTCGGCAGCATGCCGGGAAAACTGGCGCGGACCTGTGCGGTTCCGGGTTGCGCACCGAGACGAAGATTGACCGGAGCACTCAGGCCGGGCCCACTGGGTGGTGCCGAATAGGTGCCGGTGCCGGATTCGACAAAGGTGGCGCCGCCACTGATGATCTCGAAAAGAATCGGCGCGCCCTGCGCATTGACCAGCGCCGTCGGAGTGACGCCTGCAACCAGTGGCTGCGGCAGCGTGGTGTTGACCGGTGCCTGCTGGGCGTTTCCCGAAACTTTTATGACCTCGATGATTTCCGCTGCATTGACGCTCAGGATGAACTGCGTCGGCTGATATCCCGTGGCGACGGCTCTGATGACCGATTGGCCACTTGCGGTTCCCGCAAAAACCGGAACGCTGGCGTTGATCGGACTGGTACCCGTGGTGACCGAAATGGTGCTCACCGGCGAATTCGATGGTCCCAGAAAATAGGCGCTGCCACTTTGAACAGTGAACTGAATGGGCACACCGCTGGTCGATGTGGACCCGATGCGCGCATCAACAACCAGCGGCTGCGGAAACTGGTTTTGCGGTGGTGTGGTCTGATTGTCTCCGGAGACGACGACCAGGGATTGTATAGCGCCACCAGAGACCAGACTCCATGTCGTCGTGGGCACGCCTGCGGCACTTGCCGACAAGGTGAACGATCCGGGATTCGCCGCAGTCACCTGCACGGCGGAAATTCCCGAAGTATCGGTGGAAATGATCCGCGTCGTTCCGAGCAAACTGCCATTGCTGGAAAACTGGGCGCCAGTCGAACCGTTCAGCTGGAACGTCACCGGAAGGCCGCTCACCGGCATGCCGCCGCTGTTCAAGATGGTGACCTGAAACGTCTCCTGAAATTCGTTGCCTTGTTGCGCGGTATACGTTCCGGTGGTCGACGGGCTGGGCGTGACTGTGGACGCGCCAGCCGGAACCACCTGAATGCCCGGATAGGTGCCGATGGCATTCAGCGAGGACACCGACACTGGAATGCTCGTCGGTGCATTGACGCCGGCATCGGCGAGCAGGTCGACAAAAGCGTGGCCGGTAGCGTCAGTGAATGCCGCAATACTGGCCAGGCCATTCGAGAAACGGGCCGGCCCACTGCCAATGGTGAAGAGCACCTTGGCGTTTGTCACCGGTGCCGGTGCACTGCCCTGGGAAACCACGGCGCCCAACTGCGTCGGGAATGTCGCGCCCGTGACCGCGGTCTGGTTGCTGCCCTGAAACGCGTTGATCTGCGGCAGGATCGGCGTGGTAACGGTGATGTTGAACGTCGAAAATGCCGAACTGCAAGCCGGCGTGGATCCCTGGATCGTGTAGACGCCATTGGCATTCGGTTCTGCTATCACGTTGATGCTGGCGCTCCACGGAAATGGACTGACGCCTACGGTTACGTTGTTCTCCGTATAGTTGCCATCGCCGGATTGCTGGATATAAACCGCTCCCAGCGGCGGTATCGGCGGATTGACCGACCAACTGACGTTGAACGGAGCTACCGACGCGGTCATGCCAGTCTGCCCTACGGTCAGCGGTTGTGAAAACCGCGTGCCGGCCAATGTATTTTGGCCCTGGCCCGACACAATCGGCATGGGGCACGTGATTTGCGCGTGAACTTGAAATGCAGAAAACATCAATAACGCTGCGCCGAGGCGTCTGGGCAGGCGCCACAACCGCAACATCCCAGTGGCGTGAATTTCGCGGCGGACGGTTGACGTGACCATGACATCCTCGCTATTGGGCCGGGCTATACTGTCAGCGTACTACAGCGCCGCGCGCTGGTGGTAGTCGCGGCGCCCCATCCCCCACGGAGGCTTGGTCATGCGTCTGCTGTCGCCTACATCCCCCATGTTTCAAAAAACTTCGCTCGCGCTGTCAATTGCTGCTGCGATGCTGATCTCGACTCTACCCGTTGACGTGCAATCCAAAGCACCTGCGGTGCGCAATGCCGAGGACTTTCTGATTGTCGACTGCCTGTTGCCGGGTCAAATGCGCAAGCTGGGCAGGGTAAGCACCTTCATGAGTGCGCGTCGGCCAGTGCGCACCAACCAGGCTGATTGTGAAATTCGTGGCGGAGAGTTCGTAGCGTTCGATCGCGCCAATTATCAGACCGCGCTCAAGGTCTGGCTCGATCAGGCGACTGCCGGTGAAGCTGAGGCGCAAAACTACGTCGGTGAGATTTATCACAAGGGTCTGGGCACCGAGCCCGACTATGCCAAGGCCGCCGAGTGGTACGAGAAGGCTGCCGCCCAGGGTTCGAAACGCGCGCAGATCAATCTGGGCTCGCTCTATGAGTCGGGATTGGGCGTCGAGCAGGACGTGAACAAAGCCTTGAATCTCTATCGGCAGGGCTCGGGCATCACCGGCGATGATCTGATCTACGCATCCACAATGACTTCGGCCATGGCGACCAAACAGGGCGAGATCGAAGGTTTGCAACGCGATGTTGCTACGCAGCGTGAAGCGGCGGAGCGGTTGCGCGTCGAGAACGAGAAACTCAAAGGTGAGCTCGATCAGCGCCGGCGCGCATTGCAGAGTTCGCAGACCGAATTGGACAGTGCGCGCACGCAACTGAAATCTGCGCAAGCGCGCATCGCACCGGCGGACGCCGATATGGCGGTGCTGGGCGAAGTGCTTGCGGCCAAGGAACAGGAACTCGCCATGCAGCGCGAGCGCCTGGAGCGCGATCGCAAGGCACATGCCGAGCGCGTGCAGCGCGACCGTACCAAGCTTGCGGAACTGAAATCGCGTGAAGCGCAGCTGAGCAAGGCGGCCACGGCTTCGACCAGCAACAGTGCAGAGCTCAGCAAGGTTCGTTCCGATGCCGCCGAACTGGCCTTGGCGCTGGACGGTACCTTGTCCCGCGTGGAGGAAATGGAGCGCGCGCTGGCAGAGAATCAGAAACAGCAGGACGCCGAGCAGGCACGCTACCTGGCCGATCGCAAGAAGATGGAAGCGGCTCTGTCTGCGTCCAAGGAAGATCGCGAACTGCTGCTCTTGCTGGAACAGCAGCTGTCCGAAAAGCAACGCGAAGTGGCGCGCCAGCGCGGCCAGATCGTCGCTCTGGAACGACAGGCCGGCGGGCTGGGCGGCGGTAGCGGAAACATCACCGCCAGCCTCGGACCGCAGATCGAGCTATCGCAACCGACGGTCGTGACCTTGTCCCGTGGTGGACGCGGCACCGTGGTGATTCCGCCGCAAAACAACGCGCAGGAAGTCGCCGGTGTGGTGACCGCCAAGTCCGGGGTTCGTCAATTGTCGGTCAATGGACAAGTGGTCAAAGTCGCATCCAACGGCAGTTTCAGAGTCAAAGTGCCGGTACCGGCATCGGGTACCGAGGTGACCATTACTGCGGTCGACAGCCAGGGACTGGAGAGTTCGCGCGACTTCACCATTGCGCCACTTGCCACCGGAACTTCGGCTTCCGGCGCTGCGAACGCTACCGCACAACGCAGTCCGGCGGGCGTGAAGCTTGGCCGTTATCACGCACTGATCATTGGCAACAACGAGTATGGCGGGTATCCCAAACTGGCCAGCGCGGTCAACGACGCGCAGCGAGTCGGTGGCGTGCTCAAGCAGCGCTACGGATTCCAGACCACGGTGCTGAGCAATGCCAATCGTTTCGAGATCCTTTCTGCGCTCAACGACATGCGTGAAAAATTGACGGCTGAAGACAATCTTCTGGTTTACTTTGCCGGGCACGGCGAAATGGACGAATCCAGCAAGCAGGGCTACTGGATCCCCGTCGATGGCAAATCGGCGGCGCCCAATACCTGGCTGTCGAATCGTGCCATCAGCGACATGCTCAACACCATGGCTCCCAAACATGTGATGGTGGTGGCCGATTCCTGTTATTCCGGCACGATGACCAAGGCAGCGGTACCTGTGTTCACGGCCCAAGGCGGGCAGGCGGGCTGGAGTCGTTGGGTACAGGCGGCGACAGCGAGTCGATCGCGCACCGCGCTTACCTCGGGCGGTCTGGCGCCAGTGCCGGATATCGGTCGCGGCGGCAACTCGCATTTCGCTGGTGCGTTGATCGCGACGCTGGAAGACAACAGCCAGTTGCTGCAAGGCCAGCGTCTGTTCGAAGAGGTATATACGGCAATGGCCAGCGCGGCGGCAGAGTCCGATCTGATCCAGTTCCCGGGTTATGCTCCGATCCAGTTTGCCGGACATGAAGCGGGCGAGTTCTTCTTCTCGCCGACCGGTCGGGGTGTCGCCAGTGCAGAGACGGATTCGGCCAGCGGTATGCATTGAGCTGTCACACGGCAACTTGACGTCGTCAGCACAGCGTTGCGCGGGCAGGGCGCCCGCGCGATAGCATGATGATCGTCTACTTCGATCGAGAAAATTCGGGGCCTGATGGCATTCGCCAGGCAACGCTTATTTTTGTTTGATAATCACCAGAGCGTCGCCGACCGCAGGCGCACCTCCATGGAGCATCAATGAACCCACCAATGCGGTTATCGACGCTTGCGTTCGCAATTCGATTCGGCATCCTGTCGGGAGTGTTGGTTTCCGGTAGTGCGAATGCTGCCGCCGTGTATCCGCTTTCGGGACTGAATGGCGGCAACGGCTTTCGGCTCGATGGTGCGGCCATGAATGATTACGCCGGTGCAGCGGTGACGGCGGCCGGTGACATCAATGGCGACGGCATCGACGACATCGTTGTAGGCGCGCACGGGTCTGACCACAATGGTTCGGCTTCGGGCAGCAGCTACGTCGTGTTTGGGCGCACTGGGTCGATGCCGCTCGGGCTCAATCTCAGCGCCATCAATGGAAGCAACGGTTTCCGCCTTGATGGAGAAGCAAATTCGTTCAGTGGACGCTCGGTCGCCGGTGTCGGTGATGTCAACGGCGACAACATCGACGACCTTCTGATCGGCGCGCATTTTGCGGCTGCCACCGGCATCAGTTACGTGGTGTTTGGCCGCACTGGCACAACGCCTTTTGCCAGCAGCATCCATCTCAGTGGCCTCAACGGCAGCAATGGATTCAGGATGGTTGGCGTGGGTTTCGGTGATAACAGCGGGTTGCCGGTTGCTGCTGCGGGCGACGTCAATGGTGACGGCATCAATGACATGCTGATCGCTGCCGCCCAGTCGGATCAGAGCGGAAGCGATACGGGCAGCACCTACATCGTGTTCGGGCGTGCGGCAACAGCGCCATTCGCCGCCAGCATGGACCTCAGCAGCCTCAATGGCAGCAACGGGTTTCGCCTCGGCGGGGTTTCAGTCATGGATAGCAGCGGCTACTCCGCCGCTGCAGCGGGCGACGTCAACGGTGACAGTATTGACGACGTGATCATCGGCGCATTTCGCGCGAGTCCGAATGGCACCCGATCAGGAAGCAGCTATGTGGTGTTCGGTCGTTCAGCTGGCACGCCGTTTGCCTCGGTCATTAGCCTAAGTAGCCTCAACGGTAGCTCCGGATTCCGACTCGATGGAGAAGCAGCCAATCACTACAGTGGGCGATCGGTCGCATCGGCGAGCGATGTCAACGGTGATGGCATCAATGACTTGATTGTCGGTGCCGATGGCGCCAGTCCGAATGGCGCTGTCTCTGGCAGCAGCTATGTGGTGTTTGGCCGCTCTGGCGTACAGCCTTTTGCCTCGACCATCAATCTGAGCACGATCACTGGCAGCAATGGCTTCCGGCTCGACGGCGTAACCATGGGTGACCGCAGCGGCGCGCGGGTTGCATCGGTTGGGGATGTGAATGGTGATGGACTCAGCGACTTGATCGTCGGCGCCTATGCCGCTGATCCAAACGGAACCACATCAGGAAGCAGTTACGTGGTGTTTGGCATCGCTGGCGTGGCGCCTTTTTCAGCCACCACAAACCTCAGCACGCTGGATGGAAGCAGAGGTTTTCGTCTCGATGGCGTCGCCCTCGATGACCGCAGCGGCCTCGCTGTTGCGACGGCTGGTGATGTCAATGGCGACGGATTGTCTGATCTGGTCATTGGCGCCTATCGTGCCGACCCGAATGGCACGAACTCCGGCAGCAGCTATGTGGTGTTTGGCAACGCCCCGCCATTGGTGTCGTCCTCAGGGCCGGCGCTGACCCAGCCAACGCTTGAGGATCGGCCCGATCCTGTAGCGACGCCCGTCGGCTTTATGGTCGCGCCGTATTACCTGGATATCCAGCCGTTTGCCGGAGCCGCGATCACTTCATCTCCGTCTACGGTATCCGGCACGTGGCAATTTCGTCCGAGCACTTTCGGTGCCTGGAATCCGGTTCCGGCATCCGGGCTTTCACCCACGACGGCTCTGGTTTTAGGCTCTACAGCCGAGCTGCGATTTGTTCCGGCGCCGGATTTTTGGGGCAACGCGCCAGCGCTGACGTTGCGTGTGTGGGATGGTGCCGACTCGGCGATTTTCGGCGGCGCCGGCACGCCCCGCGATATCCAGGGCAGCATTCATTCACTGGGCGGTTTCGCCAACGATCTGAATCTGCTGCAGATCAGCACCGTGGTCGTGGGGGTCAACGACGCACCGAGTTTTACCGCTAGCGATCCCGAGCCCCGGCTTGAGGATGGCGGCGAGATCAACATCCTTAATTGGGCGAGCTTCTCGCCGGGACCGCCAAACGAATCGGCGCAAACACCAACCTATGGGGTCGGTGGCGTGTCCAACCCGGATCTGTTTTCCAGCCCGCCGCAAGTCAACGTGAGCGGTACGTTGAACTACTTGCTCGCCGCGGATGCCTTCGGGACTTCGACCTTCCTGGCGCAGGTGGAGGATTCGAGCGGCACCACGAACGGCGGCGTCAACACTTCGCCGATACAGACCTTCACCATCACCACGATCCCGGTGAATGATGCGCCAAGCATTGCTGCCAGCAGTCCAGCGCCGGTTTCGCATGCGGCGGGCGCGGTCGCATTGTGGGATTGGGCGACATTCAGCGCCGGTCCCGCGAACGAGTCCGACCAGTGGGCGTTGGAATATCTGTTAAGCGCAGTCAGCAATCCTGGGTTGTTCTCTAGCGTTCCAGCGGTGGTGCTGCAAGGGAACAATGGTCGCTTGCAGTTCACTCCGCTGCCGGGTGCGCTGGGCAGCAGCACATTTGAAGTGCGCGTGCGCGATTCGGGGGGCGTCGCCAACAGCGGCGTCGATGTGTCGGCGCCGCGGACTTTCACGATCAGTATCGTGGAAGAGAACGTGTTTCAAAGCGGATTCGAATCGCCTTAGCGTCAGTATGGATTCGCTTCGGTCTGCGATTCTCAATTCCTTCCTCGGTTTGAGAATCGCGGCTGAAGCCGCTCCAAGATCGCGATGACGTGTTGTGGCTCCGATAAGTGATCGGAATCTCTTGCAAAATCGCTTTCTGATGGATCCGGTACGCGATCCGCGTGTATGCCACACCCCATCCTCGCCGCTACCGCGGCGCACGTCCCCTGAACTCCAGGGGACTGGATCGGCGACGCATGGAGGCGGTGAAAATCAACTCTGCTGGATGCGTCGACAGAAGATAGTTGTTCCTACAACTTTGTCGATCAGCGCAGGCGAGGATCAGCGCAGCGGTTCAAGCCAGCCGTACTTGTCCGGCGTGGTGCCTTTGAACAGGCCGAAGAACAGTTCCTGCATGCGCGCGGTCAGTGGCCCCGGCTTGCCTTCGCCGACGGGCTTACCGTCCACCGACCTGATCGGTGTGATCTCGGCAGCGGTGCCGCACATGAAGAGTTCATCGCAGAGATAGAGGTATTCGCGCGGCATGTCGCGCTCCACCACGTCGATGCCGTTGTCGCGGGCCAGGGTCATGATGGTGTCGCGGGTGATGCCGTTGAGAATGGCGCTGGATACCGGCGTGGTGTGCAGCTTGCCGTTGAAGATCAGGAACAGGTTCTCGCCAGCACCTTCCGACAGCAGACCGTTGCTGGCCAGGGCTATGCCTTCGCCAAAGCCGAGGCGGCGCGCCTCGCGCGCAATTAATTGTCCGGAAAGATAATTGCCGCCGGCCTTGGCGCCGGCCGGGATGGTATTCGGCGCGACGCGGTTCCAGCTCGACACCATGGCGTCGATGCCCTTGGCGACCACGCCGTCGCCCAGGTACTGGCCCATCTTCCAGGTCGATACCGAGGTCTCGGTCGGGCAGTCGGCATTCAGGCCGAAGCCACCGAGGCCGCGGAAGGCGAACGGGCGCAGGTACGCCTCGCCATAGCCATTGGCCTTGAGCACATCGTGGCAGGCGTCAGTGAGCTGCTGGATGTTGTAGGGCATCGGCAGTTCGTAGATCTTGGCCGAGCTGTACATGCGCTTGAGGTGTTCCTGCAGTCGAAAAATACACGGACCCTTGTGGGTGTCGTAGCAGCGCACGCCTTCGAATACCGACGAGCCATAGTGAATGGCATGCGACATCACGTGCGTGGTGGCTTCAGCCCACTTCTTGATGCTGCCGTTTTGCCAGATGTATTCGGGGTACTGCATGGCCATGATCGTTTCCGGTGGACGAGGATGAAGACGTATGTTGCCTCAGCACTTTAGAGTGCGGAAGATCAGGCGTGCAATTGCCTTGGATTCGACGCTTTCGGCGACTGGCCTGAGTGCCTGACTCAGCCCAGTCGCTCGATCACATTGAGCGTGGCCTTGGCGCGATTGAGCGTGTAGAAATGCAACGCGCCCACGCCGCCTGCCGCCAGGCGCCGACACAGTGTGGCCACCAGGTCGGCACCGAATTCGCGAATCGCTTCGCCGTCATCGGCATGGGCGCGCATGCGCCGGTCCACCCAGCGTGGGATTTCGGCGCCGCATACATCCGAGAAGCGTTTGAGCTGGGCGTAATTGCCGATTGGCATGATGCCGGGCACGATGGGCTTGTCGATGCCCAGCTTGCGGGCGTCATCAACGAAGCGGAAATACGCATCGGTGTTGAAGAAATACTGCGTGATGGCGCCGTCCGCCCCGGCGTCCATCTTGCGCTTGAAATGCTCCAGATCGGCAAAGGCATCGTCGGCCTGCGGGTGTACCTCGGGATAGCAGCCGACCTCGATATGAAAACTGTCGCCGGTTTCGTCGCGAATGAACTTGACCAGCTCGTTGGCGTAGCGAAAATCGCCGAACCCCGCCATACCCGACGGCATGTCGCCGCGCAGCGCCACGATGCGCTTGCAGCCCATGGCCTGGTAGAGCTTCAACAGTTGCCGTATTTCCTCGCGGGTCCCGCCCATGCAGGAGACGTGCGGAGCGGCGTCCAGGCCATGAACCTGCCGCAGCATGCGCACCGTCTCCGGCGTATACGACAGTGTCGAACCGCCGGCGCCAAAGGTGACGCTGGCGTATTCCGGTTTCAGTGCCTTGAGCTTGGGCATGGCCTTGGCTAGCGTTTCGCGCTGTTCATCGGTCTTGGGCGGAAAAAACTCAAGCGAGATCTTCATTCTGTCTTCGTCCAGGGGAGTCGCCGAAGTATATCTCTGTGTTCGGATGAAAAGATGTATTGATCCGAATTCACCTTTTGTCGCTTGACGGAGAGGGTGCTATCACTGAAGGTTGATAGCGTCTGACGACGCAAGTAGGGGCGCGCAGACGCCGCGAGACAATGGCTTGGTCGCGGGCTCTCCTGATCGGGACTGGCACAGGATCTGACGGAGATGGCGCAAAGCGATGGCTTGTACATTGGCTACGACACCCTAAATCCCCGACGCTTCGCGCAGGAGATCGACGATACGCGCCGTCGCGTGGTGATCGGCGGCTCGTTCTATGTGCTGGGTTGGCTGCTGGTAGCGATTTTCACGCCAGTTTTTGCACACTATCCGCTGGCCACCCTGCTGGTCGCTGCCTACTTTGTCGGACTCGCCATCGCGCGCATTGTCCTGGTTCCGCCAGCGGAGCCGGCCACGGCAAGGCGTATGACCTGGCTCAATCTGCAATGGGCGGTGATTCAGGCCTCGGCAGTGGTGTGGGGCGGTGTCTTGCTGTGGGCCCTGCTCGACCCGGTTCTGACGTCTGCGCGCATGGCTCTGCTGATCGGCACGGCAGGATTCGCGACCGCCATAGCGCACACTTATTGCATGCGGTTCTGGGCATCGTTGCTGGCCATCGTGGCGATGTACGTGCCGGGCACGATGCTGATGTGGATGCCGGGACATGATCGGGCGGTGGCGTTTACGCTCAGCGTATATTTCGCCTACGTGCTGTCGTCGTTGATCCGCAGTCATCGCGATTATCAGAATCGTCTCGACAATGACGAGGCGCTGCGTCAGCAGCGCGACTGCTTCGAAACCATGAGCCGCACCGACTGGCTGACCGGGTTGGCCAATCGCCGACATTTCGTCGAAGCACTGGAAGGCGGCATCGGCGCAGGCACTCATTCGGGGCGAGGGTTGGCGCTGCTAGTGCTCGACGTTGATCATTTCAAGCAGATCAACGATGCCTATGGGCACTCGATCGGTGATCGCTGTCTTACAGGGTTTGCCGGACAGATGAAACACGTTTTTGCTGGAAAGCACGAAATCTGCGCCCGCCTCGGCGGTGAGGAATTTGCCGTGCTTTTGCCCGGCTACGATGAAACGGCAGCGCTGGCGCGCGCCAATGCATTTCGTATTGGATTGACGGCCGCCACAATGGTGCCCGAGCTTGCGGATCTGCGACTTCGCGTCAGCATTGGCGTTGGTGCCTACGATCCGGCGCGGCACGAAAGCGCCGATCAATTCTTCGGTGATGTCGATCGCGCGCTGTATCGCGCCAAGGCGCAGGGTCGCGACCGCGTATGCGGAATTGCCGAGCTCGCATGATCCGCCACCAAATACACGACGCAGCCCTTCTCTTGTAGAGCGGGGCTTGCTCCGCTGCTTTGGCTGTTGACGCTGTAGGAGTGGGTCTTGTACCCGCTCGCCCTTGATCTTCTGCAAGCGGAAC
>JANMUE010000206.1:0-2915 GCA_031391205.1 Lysobacterales bacterium
CCGCCGCGATGCTCTTGCTTTGGCTATCTAGAGTAGAGCAACAGCATCGCGGCGGGACGCCGCTCCCACACAAGAGTTTTGGCCAAACCGGATGCCTGGATCTTGAACACCCCCGCTCCCCTCCCTGCCCGCACCGATCAGACCCCGCTGGACGAGGTCATGCTGGCCATGGACATCGTGGACACCCTGCGCCACGAACGTTCTACCGTGGAGCGCGAACTGGATGCCGATACGCGTGACGCGACCCTGGTCGAGCGCATCAAGCAGATCTACACCGGCCAGGGCATTGCAGTCACCGACGATCTGATCCGCAAGGGCGTCGAGGCGCTGAAGCAGGATCGTTTCATCTACGTGGCGCCCAAATCGTCATTTGCGCTGCGACTGGCGCATGTCTATATCGAGCGCTGGAAATGGTTCCGCCGCACCGCGATTGCCGCTCTGCTGCTGACCGGCGGTTACGTCGCGGTGCAGTTGCCGCAGCAATGGCAGGAGCGCCGCGAATACGCAGCCTATATGGCTCGTTCCGACGAGATCGGCAAACATTTCGGCGCGCTGGACTCGCGCATCGCTGCGCTCACCCGCTGGCATGAGAGCCAGAGCGCGGCGGGTGGACCGGCCGCTTACTCGATTGGTGGGCTCATCGACGAAGTCGCTAGCGGCCTGAAGCGGATTCATATGCAACGTAACGCCCTGGGTGCCGCCGCCACTGTCGTCGATGCAGATGACTACGCACCGCAGAAGCAGAAAACGGCCACGACCATGGACCACAGCATCGTCCAGCTGACTGAAATAGAGAGCAGCGTTGGCACGCTTGAACAGAAGATGGATCTGGTGAACCGACTGCATGCACTTGCGGCACGTTTCACCGCTGCGGCCACGGCGCTGTCGGCTGCCAAGCCCACGCCGGCATTGCAGACCGACATCACCAACCTGCTGACTCAGGCCGACGCCGCCTTCCACGCTGGATACGCCGACCTCGCCGAGCCACTGGTAAGACGCATGGAACAGGTGGCATCCCAGCTTACCCAGGCCTATGAGCTGCGCATCGTTTCGCAATCCGGCGTTAAAAGCGGGATCTGGCGTTATCCCGTCGACAATCCCAAAGGCCGAAATTACTACCTCGTCGTCGAGGCCATCGGTGATGCCGGCGTGCCGTTGACCCTGCCGATCACCAATGAGGAAACCCAGAAGATCGAGGATGTCAGCCGCTTTGCGGTGCGCGTGCCTGAATCCGTCTATGAGGCGGTGAAAGCCGACAAGATGGATAACGGCTTGATCGACGAAGCATTGGTCGGCAACAAGCGTCGCGGTGAAATCGATGTCGATTTCAAAATGCCGATTGCCGGCGGTTACATCACCCGGTGGGACGACTAATTTATGCAGTCCGGTCAACGCGTCTACAGCGAAATCAACCAGCGTGTCGAGACGGCGCGAGCGCATGCGGCCGAGCACGCGCGCAATCTCGAAGTACTGACCGCGCAGCTGAGTCAGTCGCGCACTGCCGAATCGGCGCAGACACAGGAGCTGGCGCGTCTACGCCTGGACCTTCTGTCGGCCAACCAAGTGGTCTCCGGTCTGGATATCGCGGACCAACGCGCGCTCGCCCTGCTGGCGCAGCGCACCGAAGTGTTTTCGCGCCTGCATGGCGATATCGAAGCCTCGGTTGCGAAGCAGCAACAGCTGACCCAGGCGCGCGCCGAGATGCTGGCCGAACGCGATCGCCAGCTCAGTGCCGTCGATACCTTGGCCGACAACACGCGCAAGGCGCTTCACGACACCGATGCGTGGAAGCAGCAACAGGAAGCTGCAGACGCAGCGCTACTGCGCGCGCAGCAGTCCGATGCCAAGGCCGACCAGGCCGAAGCGGATCGCAGCCAGAAACGCCTGCCCTACGAAGCCGACAAATTGTTCGTCTATCTTTGGAGCAGGCGCTACGCGTTTCCCGAATACGAGGCCATGCCGCTGATCCGCACACTGGACGGATGGGTTGCGAAGCTGATCGGCTACGAAGCAGCGCATCGCAATTACCGCATGCTGCTGGCGCTGGCCGATCGCATGCGCGAACATGCACAGCGCCAACAGCAGGACGCCGATGAGCAGAGCGCGCGTCTGGCCGATCTGGACGCGCAGGCCATCGAAGCTGCAGGCGTGCCGACGCTGGCCGACGCACTCAATCAGGCCGAGACCCGAGTCGAAGAGGCGGAAGCACGTCTGGAGGGCGAGGAAGCGCGCCACAAGCAGATGCTGGACGAACGCGCCGCCATTGCTGCCGGCACCGACAGCTATACACACGAAGCGATCAAGGCGCTGGAGATCCAGCTCGCCCGCGAAGACATGGGCAGTCTGCGCCGCGATGCGCAGACCACCAGCACCCCTAAGGACGACGCGCTGGTGGCGAAGCTCGCCAATCTGCGCGCCGAGGCAGGCACGTTGGCCACGCGTGTCGGCGAACTGCAGGCGACGCAGCAGCACACGCTCAAGCAACTCGCCGAAATGGAAGAGCTGCGAACGCGCTTTCGCAGCAAGACCTTCGACTCGGGCAATTCCGAATTCGACGACGGCCTGGCGGTGGGCGCCCTGCTCGATTCGTTGTTTCGCGGTGCCGTCGTGATGAACGATGTCTGGAACTCCATCCATCGCCAGCAGAAATTCCGCATCATCAAGCCGAGTTCAGGTGGCTGGGGCGGTAGTGGTGGCAGCTGGGGCGGGTCAAGCCGTAGCAGCGGCGGCAGCCGGAGCAGCGGCAGTAGCCGAAGCAGCGGCGGATTCCGCAGCGGCGGGGGTTTCGGCGGTGGTGGCGGCTTCAAGACCGGTGGCGGCTTTTGAATGCAGGTGCGGGTCTTGCACCTGTGGGAGCGGCGTGAGCCGCGAAGCTCTTGATTTGACTCTCAGGAGTAGAGCAAAGGCTTCGCGGC
>JANMUE010000224.1:0-4055 GCA_031391205.1 Lysobacterales bacterium
CCGCCGCGATAGACCTGCGAATCCGTTTCGCGGCGGGACGCCGCTCCCACACAATGGATCAGACATCCCCATCACTCGGCCAGCCCTCTCCGCTACCACACTGGATCACCTGATCCGTCGGCAGCACTTCACCCGCCGGGATGGAATCGGCGCCCTTGATGTCGTAATAGATCGGGCCGAAATCCGGATCGACGGTGGCCTTGAACAGATCTTCGAAGCTGTCGATAACAAAATAGGTTTTCTGGAAGCTGTCGATGCGATAACGCGTGCACATGACGCGCTTGACGTCGAAGCCGATGCGGTTAGGCGTTGCCGATTCCAGTGAGTGGATCGACTCGCCCTTGGACGACAGAATGCCGGCGCCATAGATCCGTACACCCTCATCGGTATTGATCAGGCCGAACTCGACCGTGTACCAGTAGAGCCGCGTGAGATTGCTGAGTGGTTCGCTGCCGAAGGTCGAGGCGCGCACACCGCCGGCGCCATAGGCCTGCATGTAATTGGCGAATACCGGATTCATCAGCAGTGGCGCATGGCCGTACAGATCGTGAAACAGGTCCGGTTCACTGATGTAGTCGATCTGCTCGGGCTTGCGGATCCACCAGGTGACCGGAAACTCACGTGCAGCGAGGTGCTCGAAAAAAGTCAGCTCGGGCAGCAGGCCTTCGACGGCGATCAGCTTCCAGCCGGTGGCGGCTTTCAGATGTACGTTGAGGTCCTCGAACTTGGGTATCGCATCGGCGGCCATGCCCATGCGTTGCTGGTTTTCCAGAAACTCGCGACAGGCGCGCCCGGCCAGGATTTCCTGCTGGCGCCGGAACAGGATCGCCCAGGTCTGATGATCTTCGGCGCTGTAGTTGTCCCAGGGCTGCTCGACCACGGCCGTGGTGTAGACCGGCACATAGCCCTTGTCGGTCAGCTGATGTTCGACGCGGCGTGGGGTTTGCATAGCGTCATTGTAGGCTTCGCCAGAGCCCGGCGGTAGTGTAAGCGTATGAACACGGACAACAGCGTTAATCCCCAGTTTCCCTGGCAGGCACGCCAGGGCGCGGCGCTGATCCTGGCCGGATTTGTCGACTACAACCGCAACTTCCGCAGGATCACACAGCGCGCACGCTCGCGCTTCGAGCACAGCGAGTGGGCGCAGCAGCAATCCGATCTGGTTGAACGCATCGAGCTGTATGACAGCAGCGTCGCCGAGACCAGCCAACGTCTTGTTGAAACACTGGGCGACCATGCCAGCCGCCGCGATATCTGGGAGGCAATCAAGCCGGCGTTCGAGGCCAGCATCGCCAGCCTGCTCGATCAGGAGCTGTACAAAACTTTTTTCAATACCTTGACGCGGCGTTTCTTCAAGACGCGTGGCGTCGATGCGGCCATCGAATTCGTCGCGCTGGATATCGAGCCCACCGACCGCATCAAGCATCCAGTGGCACGGCTGGCGTACTCGGTATCCGAAGACCTGCCGGATCTGTTCCGGCGCATTCTCGCCGACACGCCGTTCTCGGTGTCCTATGCGCATCCCGAGCAATGTGCGCACTTGGCCGCCGAGACGGTGAATGCGCAGCTCGCCGCCTGGGGCGAGCGCCCGGCGCGTTCTGTCGAACTTCTGGAGACACGTTTCTATCGCGAACGCCGCGCCTATCTGGTGGGCCGGGTGTTCGGCGAGTCGGAATACTCACCCTTCGTGATCGCGTTGGCGAATCGCAGCGAGGGCATCGTCATCGACGCGGTAATTCTCAATCGCGCCGACATCGCGCAGCTGTTCGGCTTTACGCGTTCGTATTTCCTGGCCGACTTTGAAACCGTCGGCGACGCGGTCGTGTTTTTGAAGACCTTGCTGCCCAGGAAGGCCGTAGACGAATGGTTTGCCGTGCTGGGCCGGCTCAAGCAGTCCAAGACCGAGCGCTTCCGGCTGTTCTTCCGGCATCTGGAAAAAGTCGGTGCGCTGGGCACGGCAGCGCACGACAAGGCGCATCCGATCGAGCAGTTCGTGCATGCGCCCGGCGAGCGTGGCATGGTGATGGCAGTGTTTCATCTGCCTAGCTACCCACTCGTGTTCAAGCTCATCCGCGACAAGTTTGCGCCGGTCAAGACCATGGCCCGTGCCGATGTGATGGCCAAATACCAACTCGTGTTCAAGCATGACCGCGCCGGACGCCTGGTCGATGCGCAGGAATTCCGCCATCTGCGATTTCCCCGTCAGCAGTTCGAGCAGAGCCTGCTGGAAGAGTTGACCGGCGGCTGCCGCGAGAGCGTGTTCGAGGACGGCGACGACATCGTGTTGACGCACTGCTATGTCGAACGCTATCTGCGTCCGCTCAATCTCTTCATGAAGGAAGCGCCCGCCGAACTCGCCATGCGCGCCCTGCTCGACTATGCGCAGTCGATCAAGGATCTGGCGATGAGCAATATCTTTCCCGGTGATCTGCTGCTGAAAAACTTCGGCGTCACCCGTCATGGCCGCGCCATCTTCTATGACTACGATGAGCTGTGCATGGTCGGCGAATGCCGCTTCCGCGTCCTGCCCACGCCCAGCGACAATGACGAGGAAATGCACCACGGCGCCTGGTACTACGTCGGCGACAACGACGTCTTTCCGGAACAGTTTCCGCGGTTTCTTGGCCTCACCCCCGAACAGGAACGCCGCCTGATCGAAGTCCACGGTGAAATTTTCGATGTGCGCTGGTGGCTGGATCTGCAGCAGCGTCTGCAGAGCCGATCACCGCCGGAGATTGCGCCGTATTCGCCGGAACTACGGCTGGTGTAGGTGCGGGGCTTGCTCCGCACGCTCTGGCTCCGGTCGTTGTCCCAAAGGGATTGACCAGCTGCGCTGTTGACAGCCCTTCGGTCATAGGAGCGGGCCTGACCCGCTCGCCTTTGATCTTCTGCAATCGTCGAAAATCAACAGCGAGCGGGTCGGGCCGCGCTCCTACAATGGCGAGATCAAAAGCGAGATCAAAAGCAGCGGAGCAAGCCCCGCTCTACAAAGGCGGCCCATGTTAGCCTCGCCGCCTCGTCCACCCAACGGAGCCCCGCCATGCACCGACGCCTATTGGTATCCACTTTTGCGCTTGCGCTCGCCGCCTGTCAGGGCAGTGGCGATACCCGCACCGAGCCTCCAGTCGCTGCAGCAGTCGGCGAGCCGCCCACATCAACGTCCAGCTTCGAGGCCGAAGCCGGTGACTCCGACACGACGCTGGTCGCAGCCATTGCCGGCACGCATCGCAGCGATGCCAACCGCGCCCGCGACGTATACCGGCATCCACTGCAGACCCTGGAATTCTTCGGCATCAAACGCTCGATGAGCGTGCTCGAAATCACCCCCGGCGGTGGCTGGTACAGCGAGATTCTTGCGCCCTGGTTGAGCACCGACGGTCAGTTCATCGGCGCGATCTGGAACGATGCAGCGCCGGGCAGCCCCGGGTATTTCAAGGCGCTGAACCAGCAGCTGCGCACCAAATTTGAATCGCAGCCCGCGCTTTACGGAAAGGCAAAGTTGATCAGTTTCGACGCCAAGGCACCGGACTTTTCCGACGCGGCAGGCGTCGATGCCATTGTGACCTTCCGCAATGTGCACAACTGGACCCAGGCCGGCAATGACAAGGCCTGGTTCAAGGCGTTCTTTGCGGCGCTCAAGCCTGGCGGTGTGCTCGGCGTGGTTGACCATCGCGCCAAGCCCGGCACTTCGATTGAAGCCACATTGGAGAGCGGTTATCTGACCGAGGACTATGTGATCGGCCTGGCCACCGGTGCCGGTTTCGTTCTGGAAGAAAAGAGCGAGATCAATGCCAATCCCAAGGACACCAAGGACCACCCCGCTGGCGTATGGTCACTGCCGCCGACGCTGGGCCTGAAGGACAAGGATCGCGAGAAGTACATTGCCATCGGCGAATCCGATCGCATGACGCTGCGCTTTCGCAAGCCGGAAATGGGCGACCCGATTCATACCTCCGACGATTGATTTGCCATGTAGGAGCGGCAGTCTTTGTGGGTCCGACCTGCGGTCGGACGCTTTTTGTCGACTCGGTCCACTCTGACGAAAGCGTCCGACC
>JANMUE010000263.1:0-23150 GCA_031391205.1 Lysobacterales bacterium
CCGCCGCGAATACTTACGTTGCGGCCATCCCTGTTCGCGGCGGGACGCCGCTCCCACGACAGCGCGGACCCACAAAGGCGATTGCCAAGCACTACAATGGACGGCTGATCGCAGCCGCAACTCTTCTCATCGGCTGCGGTCGGAGCAAGCCCCTTCCTCATTGGAGCAGCGATGAAAACCTGGCTAGTCACCGGCGGTGCCGGATTCATTGGTGGCAACTTCGTGCTGGCCTACGCCGGCCACGCCGCACGTGTCATCAACCTGGACGCGCTGACCTACGCCGGCAATCTGGACACGCTCAAATCCTTGCAGGGCAGCGGCGCGCATCGCTTCGTGCAGGGCGATATCGGCGATCGCGAACTGGTCTCGGCACTGCTCGCCGAACACAGACCCGATGCCATCATCAACTTCGCCGCTGAAAGCCATGTCGACCGCTCCATCGACGGCCCAGCCGCGTTCGTGCAGACCAATGTCGTCGGCACGCTCAGTCTGCTCGAGGCCACGCTGGGCTATTGGCGTGGATTGGGCGACGAGGAGAAATCCGCGTTCCGGTTTCTGCACGTATCCACTGACGAGGTCTACGGATCGCTGGGTGATAGCGGCAAGTTCACCGAGTCGACTCCGTATGCGCCCAATTCGCCCTACTCCGCCAGCAAGGCCGCCAGCGATCACCTGGTGCGTGCCTTCCAACACACCTACGGGCTGCCCACACTGACGACGAATTGCTCGAACAACTACGGGCCGTATCAATTTCCGGAAAAGCTCATCCCGCTGATGATCCAGAAGACGCTGAGCGCGCAGCCGCTGCCGGTCTACGGCGATGGCCGCAACGTGCGTGACTGGATGTATGTCGTCGATCACTGCGCGGCGATTCGCGCGGTGCTGGAACGCGGGCGTACGGGTGAGGTGTACAACATCGGCGGCGATGCCGAGCGTGAGAATATCCATGTGGTGCGTTCGATCATTGCGCTGATCGACCAGCGCCGTCCGCTGGCCGATGGCAGCACACGCGAGTCGCTGATCACCTACGTCAAGGACCGCCCCGGGCACGACAGGCGTTATGCCATCGATGCCAGCAAGATCCAGGGCGAGCTGGACTGGAAACCTATTGAGACCTTCGAGTCGGGCCTGGCGCGTACTGTCGACTGGTATCTCGCCAATCAGGCATGGTGCGATCGCATCCGCGATGGCTCCTATCGCGGCGAGCGCCTGGGCGGCGCGTGATGTGTAGGAGCGGGGTCCGACCCACCGCTGTTGCCGTTGTCCCAAAGGGATTTCCTTCGGTCATAGGCGGGGCTTGCTCCGCTGCTTTTGATCTGATCTGAATGTTGACGAAGATCAAGAGCAGCGGAGTAAGCCCCGCTCTACAACATCGAGATCAAGAGCAGCGAAGCAAACCCCCGCATCTACAGTAAACTGCTCGCTGCCGTTACAGGGATTTCTGCGTGACCACGAAAGGCATACTCCTCGCCGGCGGCGCCGGTACCCGGCTGCATCCGCTGACGTTATCGGTGAGCAAGCAACTGCTGCCGGTGTACGACAAGCCTATGATCTATTACCCGCTCAGCGTGCTGATGCTGGCCGGCCTGCGTGAGGTATTGATCATCAACACCCCGCACGAGCAGGATCTTTTCCGCCGCCTGCTGGGCGATGGCAGCGCCTGGGGCATGTCGATCTCGTATGCGGCCCAGCCCAGTCCCGATGGACTGGCGCAGGCGTATCACATCGGCCGCGATTTTATTGCCGGTAAACCTTCGTGCCTGGTGCTGGGCGACAACATCTTCCACGGTCACGGTCTGACCGAGGTACTGCGTCGTGCGGCGGCACACGACCACGGCGCGACGGTTTTCGGTTACTGGGTCAAGGACCCGGAGCGCTACGGTGTTGCCGAGTTCGACGCCAGTGGCCGCGCCATCGGCCTGGAGGAAAAACCCAAGGCACCGAAATCCAACTATGCCGTCACCGGACTGTATTTCTATGATGGCCGCGCCTGCGATTTCGCCCGCGATCTCAAACCCTCGGCGCGTGGTGAACTGGAGATCACCGATCTCAATCGCTGCTATCTCGAAGAAGGCACGCTGCGTGTCGAGAAACTCGGCCGCGGCTATGCCTGGCTGGATACCGGCACCCATGAATCGCTGCTGCAGGCCGGAAATTTCATTGAGACGATAGAGGCGCGTCAGGGACTGCGTGTCTGCTGCCCGGAAGAAATCGCCTTCCAGAATGGCTGGGTCGATGCCGAGCAGTTGATGCGCATTGCCGAACCGCTGCGAAAAAGTGGCTACGGCGAATATCTGCGGCGTGTCGCTCGCGGCGAGGGCATGCATTGACGTGGATTTGTAGATGCGGGGCCTGACCCGCATCATTTGATCCTGGTTCCGTCGTACCGAAAATCAAGAGCATGCGGGTCAGGCCCCGCATCTACACCAGCGGTTTCGAGCATCAGCCGGATATTCCCATGCGCGTCATCAACACCTCCCTGCCCGAAGTCAAACTGATCGAACCCCAGGTGTTCGGCGACGACCGTGGATTCTTCTTCGAGAGCTGGAACGATGCGCGCTATCGCGAGGCAGGCATTCCTATCGGAGTGACTCAGGTCAACATATCGCGCTCGGCACGCGGTGTACTGCGCGGGCTGCACTATCAAGTGCCCAACCCTCAGGGAAAATTGGTCAGCGTGCTGGAAGGCGAAGTGTTCGATGTCGCAGTCGATATCCGTCGCGGCTCGCCGACATTCGGCCAATGGACCGCTGCAGTACTGTCGGCCAGCAACAGGCGCCAGCTCTGGGTGCCGGAGGGTTTCGCCCATGGTTTTGTGGTGACCAGCGAATCGGCGCTGTTCCACTATCTGGTGACCGCGCCCTACGACCGCGAAGCTGACGCCAGTGTGCGCTGGGACGATGCGGCACTGGCTATCGATTGGCCGATAAAGAACCCATCGCTCTCGGACAAGGACACGCGCGCGCCATTTCTCGCCGATGTCGCCCCCGAACGCCTGCCGGTTTACCCGCAATGAAACTGCTGCTGCTCGGTGCCGATGGCCAGGTCGGATTCGCATTGCAGACCGCGTTATTGCCATTGGGTGAACGGGTGCTGGCCACACGCAAAGGCGTTCTGCCCGGCGGCCTTACCTGCGTCAGCGCTGACTTGTCGAATCTTGCAGCGTTGCGCGGATTGATCGAGCGCGAACGCCCCGATTGGATCGTCAATGCCGCTGCATATACCGCTGTCGACCAGGCCGAAGCCGAGCCCGCCGCCGCGATGCGCGTCAATGCCGAAGCACTGGCGACCATCGGCGATTCCGCACGGCGCATCGGCGCGCGCGTGCTGCATTACTCCACCGACTACGTCTTCCCTGGCGATGCGCAACGCCCGTGGCGCGAAGACGACGACACCGCCCCGCTTGGCGTCTACGGTCGCAGCAAGCTGGCGGGCGAGCAGGCGCTGCGCGACAGCGGCGCGGCGCATCTGATTCTGCGCACCGCCTGGGTATATGGACCACGTGGGCACAATTTTCTGCGCACCATGCTGCGCCTGGCCGGCGAACGTGAACGCCTGACCGTGGTCGCCGATCAAATCGGTACGCCGACAACGGCGGCACTGATCGCGCAGGTCAGTGCACTTCTGATTGCGGCACTGGGTTCGGCGTCGGGCGATGACGCGCGCTTTGGCACCTATCACCTTACGGCCGCGGGCCACACCAGCTGGCATGGCTTTGCGGCCGAGATCATCGCACTCGCGCATTGCGCCGGACTGATCGAACGCGCACCCACCGTCGACGCCATTACCAGTGATCAATACCCCACGCCAGCGAAGCGTCCGGCCTGGTCGGTGCTGGATACGCGCAAGTTGCAGTCCACCTTTGATGTGTTCCTGCCAGACTGGCAACGCTGTCTACAATCCACGATCGGCGCCATCGCAGACGAGCGAAGCCGCTGGCCGAAAACTCCTTGAGAATTTCATGTCACTGCTGATTCCCGTCATTCTTTCCGGTGGTGCCGGTACACGGCTGTGGCCGGTATCGCGGCGCCTGTTTCCCAAACCCTTCATGGCGCTGCCCGATGGCGAGACGCTGATCGAGAAAACCGCCAAGCGCGCGCTCGCGGTCGCCTCGGCCGACGCTCCGATCTATACCGTCACCAGCCGCGATTACAGCTTCATCACACGCGATGCCTACGCACGCATTCCGGGATTCGCGTCGAGCCGGCAGCGTTTTCTGCTGGAGCCGATGGCACGCAACACCGCGCCGGCGGTGCTGGCGGCGGCGCTGACCATTCAGCGCGATCACGGCGACGACGCCATCATGCTGGTGTTGGCGGCCGATCATCTGATCCACGATATCGCCGCATTCAACGAATCGGTGCAGCGCGCAAAGCGGCTGGCCGCGCTCGGCAAGCTCACTACGTTCGGCGTGGTTCCGCATCAGCCGGAGACCGGCTACGGCTATATCGAGCGCGGCGCGGCGCTGAGCGAAGACGCTTTCGAGATCGCGCGCTTCGTCGAAAAGCCCGACCTGGCCACCGCCGAGTCCTATCTGCTTTCCGGAAATTTCTACTGGAACTCGGGCATGTTCTGTTTCCGCGTCGGCAGCCTGATCGCTGCCGCCGAACAGGTCTGCGCTGATGTGCTGGAGGCCACGCGCATCTGTCTGCGGCACAGCGGCAGCGGCGCCAGCGTGGTGTTGTCGCAGGAGCATTTCGCCCAGGTACCGTCGATTTCGATCGACTACGCGGTGATGGAACGCGCCGGTGAACGCGCGGTGGTGCCGGCATCGTTCGACTGGAGTGATATCGGCTCATGGACCGCACTCAGCGATCTGGTAGAGCCCGACGAAGCCGGCAATCGCACCCTGGGCAGTGCCGTGCTGGTGGGCGCCGAGCGCACCTATGTGCAGGCCGGCAAGCGCATGGTCGCGGTGATCGGCGTGCAGGACCTGATGATCATCGACACCGAGGACGCCGTACTGATCGCACATCGGGACCACGCTCAGCAGGTCAAGAGCGTCGTCGACGCGTTGAAGCGCGAAGGCCACGACTCGACTGAGCTGCACACCACCGTGCATCGACCCTGGGGCAGCTACACCGTGCTTGAGGATGCGCCGGACTGCAAGGTAAAACGGCTGATCGTAAAGCCGGGACAGGTTTTGTCGCTGCAGATGCACCACCGCCGCAGCGAACACTGGACCGTGGTGCGCGGCACCGCCAAGGTACGCGTCGGCGACGAAGAAAAACTGCTGCATCGCAACCAGTCGATCTACATCCCGATGGAAACCAGGCATCGTCTGGAGAATCCCACCGATGAGGACATCGCGTTGATCGAGGTGCAATGCGGCGACTACTTCGGCGAAGACGATATCGTACGCTATGAGGATCGGTACGGGCGCAGTTAGCCATGTAGGCGCGGCGTGACGACTCCATGGATGGAGGAGGTAGACCCGCGTCTGGAACGGCGGTCGAGCCGCAATGCTCTGGATGTTCGCAAGGATTGGCAATCGCGGCTTACGCCGCTCCTACAATGGAGAGTTCCGCATGCGCCGACTCATACTGACCGCCCTCGCCTGCATCCTCGCCACGGTCCCGCCGTTCGCCCGTGCACTGAAACTCTCGCCGCTGACCCTGCCGATCACTGGAAACGTCGCGCAGCCCTCAATCGCCGCTGACGGCGACGACGGCTTCATTCTCACCTGGCAGCAGAAGCACCAGAGCGGCGCATCACTGCATTACGCGCAGCTCGACAGAATCGGCCAGGTTCAACAGCAGGGCCGCATCGCGAGCAGCGAGCCGGCGCACCCCTGGTTCATCAACTGGGCCGATTTTCCGTCTCTGGTCGTGCTCGATAACGGCGACTGGGTGACTTACTGGCTGCAGAAGCGCAGCCCGGCGACATACGCCTACGACATCCATCTGACACGATCGACCGACCGCGGCCGGAGCTGGAGCGAATCGATCATCGTGCATCGCGATGCCACCGCGACCGAGCACGGGTTCGTGTCGCTGGTGCCGGCAGGCAGGGATCGTGTTCTGGCGGTCTGGCTGGATGGACGCAACACCGCGTCTGCTGCATCCGAACACGCGCACGAGCACGGCGACGCGGCTGCCATGACGTTACGCAGCACAGTCATCAACCGCCAGGACGTGATCAGCGACGAAGCCGAAATCGACGCGCGTGTCTGCGACTGCTGCAGCACCGACGCGGCACGCGTCAAAGGCGAAACCCTGCTGATCTATCGCGACCGCAGCGCCGACGAAATCCGCGACATGCATTTCAGCCGTCGTGATCGCAGCGGCCGCTGGAGTGCACCTGCGCTGGTGCATGCCGATAACTGGAAGATCAGCGGCTGTCCGGTCAACGGGCCGGCAATGGCGGTCAATGGCGATCGCGCGCTCTCAGTGTGGACGACCATGCAGGGCGAGGTGTTGTCAGTGCGCGCGGCACTGGGCGATTCCAAGGGATTCGGTGGCGTGATCGAAATCGAGCAAGGTGAGCGCACCATGGGACGTGTCGATGTCGCGCCTTGGGGACGCAGCGGATTCCTGGCCAGCTGGGTTGGTGGCGATGCCCTGCCGCTTTCAAACACTGTCGACGCTGCGCGCATGGACGTGACCAGTATCCGCTTGATCGAAATCGACGGGCGCGGCAAGACGCTGAATCGCGCAGTCCTTACGACGCTGCCGAAAGGCGCCAATCCAGGGATGCCGCGTATTGCCACATCGGGCAAGGCCGCTATTGCGGCATGGACCGAAGCACTTGGTGGCAGCACATCGATCAAGGCAATGCTGATTCAACCGTAGCTCTGCGTTAGGCGTTGTCCCAAGGGATTTCCTTCGGTCATAGGCGCGGGTCTTGTACCCGCACGCTCTTGATTTTATGCATTCAGAACGAAAATCAAAGGCGTGCGGGTACAATATCCGCACCTGCAACGGCGGCAAATGCGGGTTATTTAATGCCATGCATCGCCCGCTTCAGCGCTGGCGCGGCGATGAAGGCCAGTACGGCGAAGCCGACGCCTACCCACATCAGCAGCCAGAACAGATGTTCGTATTTGGCCGCCGCGTCGACGAGGTTTATCGCCTCGCCATCGACGACGTCGATCGAGGCAAGTTTGCCGAACATCGCCGCCAACGCTTCGGAAAAAGCGGTCGCCAGAAACCAGGTGCCCATCATCAGACTGACGACGCGCTGCACCGACAGCTGGGTCACCGCGCTCAGACTTACCGGCGACAGGCACATCTCGCCCAGCTCCAACACGAAGTACGCAGCGACCAGCCACCACACACTGGCGACCTCGCCGGTAGCACCGACCTGCTGCGCTGCCAACGCCAAGGGGATGAAGGACAGACCCCCAAACAACAGTCCGATGCCGCCCTTGATCGGCTTGGAGGGATTGGAATTGAATCGGTCCAGCCAGCCCCAGAGAAACGTGAAAATCGGCGCAAGCAACACGATGAACAGTGCGCCGAGGTAAGTGAGCGAGCTCGCGCTCTGCTGCAGCACCATCAGATCGCGTACCAGGAACACCAGCATCAGCGTGAACGCTGCACCGAACAGCCCCACTGGAAGTTTCGACTGCGGATTTCGTTCGGACAACGATGCAGAGGCCATGAATGACAGCGGCGCAAGCAGCAGTGAAAAGATCGACCAGGGCGCATGACTGAAGAACACGCCGAGGTTTTCCGTCCAGCTGCTGCTCCATGCCAGCGTCTCAGGCGCCCGCACAAAACTCGGGAACAGGTCCTTGGTCAGCAGGCGATCGGTGAAAGTCACCCAACTGCCATAGCTCTGCTCATACATCGTGAAAAACACCAGGCACATGAAAATCAGCGCCAGCACAGCGATCATGCGGTGACGCTCGATGCGATCGCATTGCGACAGGGTGAACCAGATGAACCACACCAGCACCGCGACCATCACCAGGATCATCAGCAGCATCGCCAGCGATATATGTTCGCCCAGTGAGAATGCGCCGTTCGCCACGGCCCACATCAGCCCCGCGACCGGTAGCAGTCCCGCGACTGCGCCCAGGTAGATCGTCCATTCGCGATTCAATCCGATCGCCGTGCGTTCGCGCAACCGCTCCGGATGCGCGGACTCGGCATGGCCGTGCAGGTATTTCTGGCCCCACAGAAACATCACCAGTCCAAGCAGCATGCCCACACCGGCGGCACCGAATCCGTACCGCCATCCGAGTTGATCGCCCAGATAGCCGCAGACCACCGAGGCAAACAACGCGCCGAGGTTGATACCCGCGTAGAACAACGAAAAACCGGAATCACGACGCGGATCGCCTTCGGGATAGAGCTTGCCGACGATGGTGGAGATGTTGGGTTTGAGGAATCCCACGCCCATAATGATCAGCGCCAGCGAGAGATAAAACACCTGCAGCGCGCCCGCATCACGCACCACCACACCGTTGATGGTCTGCGCCGGCGCGCCCTCCACCGCCATGCCCAGATGCCCGAGCACCAGCAGGACGGCACCGAAGATCACCGCCTTGCGCATGCCCAGATAGCGGTCGGCAAGCAGTCCGCCGATCACCGGTATGCAGTAGACCAGACCGCCATAGGCACCGATCACGTCGTAGCCGGTGTCGTCGCCGAACTTGTGGTGCTTGATCAGGAACAGCAACAGCAGCGCCTTCATTCCATAGAACGAAAAGCGCTCCCACATCTCGGTGAAGAAACACACGTACACGCCCTTGGGATGTCCGAGAAAATCATCGGACGCTTTCGCAACGGCAGTGTTCATCGGGGTGGCCCTGTTCGATCAGGGGCGAGCATAGCTTTGTGGCGGTGCCGTCTTTGTGGGTCCGACCGGTGGTCGGACGCGTTGACCGGAACACCGCGATTCGGCATGCAGCAAGGTAGGGTGGGTGCAACCCACCCTACAACCGCACCACCAGCTTGCCTAGCGTGCGCCCGGATTCGAGTGCAGCGAACGCCTGCGGGAATTGATCCATACCTTCGAACACCTGAGTATGCAGTTTCAATTCTCCACGCTCAACGCGACTGAGTAGATCGGCAAGCTGCGCACCATCGGGCCGCATGAACCAGTAACGAAACTCGACGCCACGCCGCCGCGCCAGCGCACGCTCACGCCGACTGATCAATGCAAACAGCCACTTCACCCAGAAAGGTTTGCCGAAATCGTCAGCGATTTCAGGCGTTGGCAAACCGCCGATGGTCACTACGCGACCGCCTTTGCGGGTATGCGTGATGGAACGCAGCAGGATGTCGCCGCCCTGGGTATCCAGCACCGCATCCACCGGCGCGATGCGCTCTTCAAAGCGCTCGTTGCGGTAGTCGATCAACTCATCGGCGCCGAGGCTGCGCAGGAAATCAAAACGACTGCGCGAACCCGTGGTGGCGACAATCGCACCCAATGATTTGGCGAGCTGGATGGCGATATGCCCTACACCGCCGGCACCGGCGTGAATCAGCACACGCTGGCCGGGCTGAATCATCAGCACTTCGGTCAAACACTGCCAAGCCGTCAATCCGGCCAGCGGCAGCGCAGCGGCATCAATGTCGGTGATCGTCGCCGGCACTTCAGCGACCAAATCTGCGGGCACAGCGGCAAATTCGGCAAAGGCACCCGCGCTCATTTTTGCTACACGTGCCGCCACCCGATCGCCGACCTGAAACTGGCGCACTTCGGCACCGATTTCGATCACGTCTCCACACAGCTCGTTGCCCAGAACACGCGGCATCGCATACGGAAGCAGGATCTTGACCTTGCCATCGCGGGTCTTGAAATCGACCGGATTCAGGCCAGCAGCACGCACCTTGATCAAGACCTCATTCGCGGCGGGCACGGGCCTCGGCCGATCACCGATGCGCAGCTGATCCGGACCGCCGTAACGTTCGATGTAGCAGGCGCGCATGTAACCTCCTGAAGTGGGTGGTCAGTGTGCTGTAGGGCAAGCGTGTCGTCGCCTTTTCAAGATTGCCAAATCGTTGAGACGGCAAGCGACACGCTTGCCCTACAAAAACTCAGTCTATCGCCAGGGTTTGACGCCCACCGATTCGAACAGCGCCGCACTATCGAACATGCGATCGCCACGAATCACCGTATCGACTTTGCGCAGATCGCCCATCCACTGCGTCGGGTCGCCATCCACCAGGATCAGATCGGCAACATAGCCGGGCGCGACACGCCCATAGTCCTTGTCACGTTTCATGACCTCAGCGCCACCGAGCGTGGCGATACGCAGCGCGTCCTTGGGCGAAATTCCGGCCGCGACGTACAGCTCCAGTTCGCGTACCAGTGAAAACCCCGCTGTGCCATCGGTGCCGGCTACCAGGGTGACGCCGGCGCGGTGCAACATTCCAGTCAGATCGATCAGCTTCTGATAGGCCATGCGATAGCGCGTGCTGCCACCCTTGGGCACTTCCAGACCACCATTGCCGCTGGCGATGCCACGCTGCCAGGTCGCCGGCAGGCGATGGGCTATGGCTGAAAACTCGAATGAGGGGTCGTTGGTGCGCGCCAGAAACATGCCTTCGAACGTCGATACCGTGGGATCCACCACGACCTTGCGCTCGCGCAGCAATGCCAGAAAATCACGCACCTCGGCAGACCCCAGATCGAAACTGCCGAAGTGTTCGGCCACGGCGGTAAACCGTGCCGGTGTACGCGTGTCCTGCACCTTGTCGAAAAGAAAATTCAACGCGATGAAATTGATGTGCTGGATTTCATCGGCACCGGCCTCGACGAATTGCTGCGCTGTCATGAATGCCGGCACATGGCCGGACAGGCGCAGCCCACGCGCATGTGCATCGCGTACTGCAGGCGCCACCAGCTCGGTCTTGATGGAACTGTAGATCTTGACCTGCTCGAAACCGGCATCGGCATAGTGATCGATGGCCTGCTTCATCTCGGCTTCGGTATCGGCAAACACCTTGGTAGGCCCGGCATAAGGCCCGCGTCCGTCAATGAAACCCGCACGAATGATCCGCGGGCCGATATCGCGTCCAGCCTCGATGCCATCGATCAGCGCCTTCAAGGCGGCTTCGTCGTTGGCGAGATCGCGTACCGTAGTCACGCCCGCAGCGATATCGATCAATGGCGTGGTGCCGGCAGAGATATGCGCATGCATATCCCAAAGGCCCGGCATCAGAAACTTGCCGCCACCATCCAGCCTCTGCACGCCTTCGGGCATGGCGTATCCAGATGCCGCCACCACAGCAACGATGCGCCCCTTGTCGATCAGCACATTGCGGCCACTGGTGATCTTCAGTGTTCCGGGATCAAAGACGCGCACGTTTTCGATCAGCAGCGGACGTTCCAGCCGCTGGGTCAACGCGCGCGCACGCTTCTCGGAAGCAGCGTTCTCGACGCCGTCCTGGGTCTTGCCGAGCGCCGGCAGGATGTCCTCATAGCCGGCACGCACCGTGCTCTGCCACGGCGAATACAGCGCGAAAAGCTGCTGCTCTTCGTCCAGCCATAGATGAAATGGCACCAGATCCAGCCCGCTGATCGCGTACAGACCTACCTTGGCGGCGCCCGCCTTGCTACGCACCGACTGGGTTTTTACTTTTTCGATCTTCGCCTCGCCGACCGGCAGCATTGGCAGGCTGCGATTCGGCGCGGCCAGCAGAGCCCGAGCCAGCATTGCCAGCTCTTCGGGTGGGCCGTCCATGCTCGAATAGAACGCGGGCCCACTCAGCGTGCGTGTTTCGTCCTCGGAGTTGTTTTTCCAACGCGCCTGATCGCCGTCGCGCACATACGATTCGTCGACCTTTCCCTTGAAGTAATTGACACCCTGCGTGCGCGCCTCGGTCACGCCGCCATCAGCACCGGCACGATAGACGCTGTCCAGCTTGGGTCCGCGTCCGCGGTCGTTGAACTCGTAGCGCACATGCACGCTGCCGTCGGCCTCGACGCTGCGGACCATTTCGCCCGCCGGCTTGCCCAGCATCAGTATCACGCTGCGCTGCTGTCCACTATCCGCCAGCGCCCACCCGGACAGCAGAAGCATTCCAACACCGATCGATCTGAGCATGGTGCGACTCCGCATGGACGATGAATCCGGAGCGTAGCGCAGCGGATGTCGTCCATGCAGTGACAAATGTCCCGGCTGCCGGGGCATTGTGGGTCCGACCTGCGGTCGGACGCTGTTCCTCAATGATGCGATTGCGATTCCACGGAAGTGACCACCAGCAAAGCGTCCGACCGCAGGTCGGACCCACAACATCAATCGCGATCCTGGCGATCGTGCTTCTGGCGGCGGATATTGCGGCTGGCGCGGTTTTCGCTGCGGTGCAGCGACGCCCGCTCCCGCGCGGTAACCACACCATCGGCCTTGGCACGGTCTTCCTTGTTCTCGATGCGCCCCTGCTGAGCTTCCAGGCGCGCCTCCTCGCGGCGGTTGAGCTCGCCTGAGGCGACGCCCTGGTCGATGCGATCGTCCTGGCGTTCCTGGCGTGCGTCGACGCGTGGGGTTCCGGCTGTGGCCAGCGATGTACTCAGCAGCAGTGCGGCGGCAATCAACAAACGGATCATGATGTTCTCTCCTGATGTGGGTAGGCGGGACCGGGCGACCGGGCCACATCAGCGCAAAACGATGCAGGCCGCGTCGCGTTGACAGCGGCATCGCAATTTGTGGGAGCGGCGGTTCACTCGAACTCGTCCCGAAACACCGCGTCAATGTGATCGACGATGGCCAGCGTCGCCGATGCCGGCGTATCGACCACATAGTTCGGGCTGGCATCGAGTTGCAGAATCACGGTTTCATCGCCCTCGATCACGAGATCGAAGATCGGCACCACCGGCACCAGAACATTGCCCATGCCCGCCGGAACTTGGATGGCGCTGGCGACGAACTGATAGTCGACGTTGTTCGTGGCGGTGCCGCTCACGGTCAAACCGACACTTAACCCGGCGCTGAGATCGCCGCCTCCGCGGCTCACTACGAAACTGCCTGGATCGGGATCGCGTTCCAGCGCGATCGGATCCATCAGCTGGATCGTGACCACGGCGGGATCGTCGGCGATGGTGACGGTGCCGTCGTCCGGATTGCCGATCTGGAACGCCGAACTGGCGATCAGCGCCGCAGTAACGGTTTCATCGCCCTCGACCAGGTTATCGGCGAATGGCGTAATCGGCTGCACCAGCGTGGTCTGACCGGCTGGAATGAAAATGCTGTTGGCGGCGAACGCATAGTCGACGTTGTTGCCTGCTGTACCGCCGCGCGTTACGCCCACACTCAGCCCACTGGCGATGTCGCCGCCGCTACGGGTAAAGGTGAACGCGCCGGGCGATTCGCCCGCCTCATCGGCCAATGCATCGCTCGCCGTCAGCGTCACTACCGCCGCGTCGTCGGTGATGCTGATGGTGCCGGCGGACGATCCGCCAGCGATGAAACCGCTGTCCGGGTTGAGCACCAGGCTGACGGTTTCCGTGCCTTCCACCAGATTGTCGGCAAATGGCGTGACCAGCTGCGTGGTGGATGCCTGCCCGGCGGGAATGGCGATGCTGTTGGCGCCAAAGACGTAGTCGACATTGTTGCCGGCAGTACCGCCGCGAATCAGCGACACAATGAGCTGATCGCCAATATCTCCACCGCTGCGCGTGAAGGTGAACGTACCGGGATCGAGCCCGACCTCGGATGCGCTGGTGTCGCTGGCGACCAGGTTCACGATCGTGGGATCGTCGGTGATGGTCACCGTGCCTGAATTCGGCGTTCCGATCGTATAGCTGCTGCTGGCGCTGAGGTTGAGCGTGACCGTTTCGTTTCCTTCCACCAGGTTATCGGCGAATGGTGTCACCAGTTGCGTGACCGTAGCCTGGCCCGCCGGAATGAAGATCGAGTTGGCGCCAAACACGTAGTCGACATTGTTGCCAGCGCTGCCGCCGCGGATGACGGAGACGATCAGCTGCGACGTGAGATCGCCGCCGCTGCGATTCAACGTGAATGTCCCGGTGCTCAGCCCGGACTCTGTCGCCGTGGCATCGCTGGCGGCCAGCGTCACGATCGCCGGATCATCGGCGATGGTGACGGTGGCGCTGCTCGGCGTGCCGATCGTATAACCCGCAGCGGCGCTCAACGTCAGCACCACGGTTTCATTGATCTCGACCAGATTGTCGGCGAAGGGTGTGACGACCAACGTTGCCGACGCCTGCATCGCCGGGATCACGATACTGCCGCCGATGAATGCGTAGTCGACGTTGTTGCCGGCGGTGCCGGTGTTCGCGAACGAAATCGTCAGAGTGCTGGCCAGGCTGGCACCGCTGCGCGTCACCGTAAAGGCGCCGGTTGTGAGGCCGAGTTCGGTGGCGCTGGCGTCACTGGCGGACAATGTCACCACAGGTGTTTGCGCTTGCGCCGGCAGGGCGGCGAATAGCGACGCAACGGCAACGAGCATCGTTCTGATCGCCACGTTGCGCGGCGTGGTCCATCGTGGGGTCGAGGTATGCGGGGTGTTCATGTCCGGACTTCCAGATCGCGCCAAAGGCGCAGCTCTGCTCTAGACGCAACCGGGCCCCAAGTGCTCTCATCGGCGCGGCTTTCGGGCTACAGTAACCACGCCGCTCCCGGGATTCCCTGCATGCCCACCGTCACGCTGGCAACCACGCTGGCCAAATGGCTGCCCGGGCACGCCGGTGGCGAACTGTCGCTGCGCGTTTCCGGCGACACGGTGCGCGAAACATTGGAGCAGTTGTTCGCTGTGCACCCACTGCTGCGTGGCTACGTTCTGGAAGACCAGGGCGCGCTGCGCCATCACGTCGCGGTATTCGTCGACGGTGCGGCGGTAGGCGACAAGCAGACGCTGCAACAGCCGGTGACGGCGCAGTCGGAAATCTTCATCGCACAGGCTTTGTCGGGAGGCTGATCATGTCGGATCGATTACTGGTATCGACGCGTAAGGGTTTGTTTATCGTGACGCGCGGCAATGCCGGCTGGCAGGTCGAGCGCAGCGCATTTCTGGGTGACAACGTGACGCTGGCAATGAGCGATGCGCGCGACGGCAGCCTCTACGCTGCAATGAATCTCGGTCACTTCGGCGTCAAGCTGCGCCGCTCCACCGATGGCGGCCAGAGCTTTGCCGATATCGCGGCGCCGACCTATCCCGAAGGTGAGACCATCACCACCGGCGACGGCAAATTGTCGCAACCCGCATCGACCAAATTGCTGTGGTCGCTCGCTACGGGCAGCAGCGATCAACCAGGACGACTCTGGGCCGGCACCATTCCGGGTGGCCTGTTTCGTTCCGACGATCACGGCGGCAGCTGGACGCTGGTACGGGCATTGTGGGATCAACCCGGCCGAACCGGGTGGTTCGGTGGCGGCTATGATTTCCCCGGCATCCATTCCATCGCCGTCGACCCGCGCGATGCCAATACCGTGCGCCTGGCTATTTCCTGCGGCGGTGTCTGGACGACACATGATGCCGGCGAGAGCTGGACTCTGACCGCCGACGGCATGTTCGCCGAGTACATGCCACCAGAGGAGCGCGGCAATCCCAATATCCAGGACCCGCACCGCATGGTGCAGTGCGCAGGCGCGCCGGATGCGTTCTGGGTGCAGCATCACAACGGTGTGTTCCGTTCGGTCGATGGCGCGCGCCACTGGACCGAGGTCGCCAAGGTGCCGCCTTCAGTATTCGGATTTGCGGTCGCGGTGCATCCGCAGAATCCCGATACCGCCTGGTTCGTGCCGGCGGTGAAAGATGAGTTCCGCTATCCCGTCGATGGCCAGCTGGTAGTGACACGCACTCGCGATGGTGGGCGTTCGTTCGATGTGTTGCGCGAAGGTCTGCCGCAGTCGCCGGCCTATGATCTGATCTATCGGCATGGGCTCAGCGTCGACGACAGTGGGCAACGCCTCGCATTCGGCTCGACTACCGGCGGGCTGTGGATCAGCGAAGACCAGGGCGATCACTGGCAGATGCTGGATACGCGATTGCCGCCGATCAGTGCCGTGACGTTCGTGTAGGAGCGGGTGTAGGAGCGGCGTGAGCCGCGATTCGCAAACATTCCGCGCGGTTGAGAATCGCGGCTCAAGCCGCTCCTACATTGAACAGGGCGTACAATTCCTGCATGCTCTCCACCCAACGCCCACTAGCCCTGCTGCTTCTCGCATCCAGCGCCACCGTACAGGCGCAAATCGGCGCCCCGACGCTTCAGTGGGCATATGGCGGATGTTCCCCAACGGACTGCCAGACCGGCTGGTACAGCGGCCCTGCGGTCGCCAACATTGATGAAAGCGGCGGCGTCGATATCGTCTGGGGCAGTTATGACGTGGTGGCGTTGAACAGCGTCGACGGCAGTGTGAAGTGGCGCGGCAGCAATGCTCAGCGCGTTTGGCCAGCAATTGCGGTGGCCGACTTCGACAGCACCGTCGCTGGGCTGGAGAGTGTTGTCGGCCGCGGCGGCAATCAGTTGACGATGTACTTGGCCACCGGTGAAGTGCGCTGGAGCGTTACGCCATTCGCCAACGGCGAAGTGCGCAGCCTGGCTGCTGCAGATATCGATGGCAACGGCGATCTTGAAATCGTTGTGGGACGCGCTTCCAGCGGCGGCACTTTGCAGGTCAGCGTCTATGAACACAATGGCGTGCTGCGCCCCGGCTGGCCTGCCCGCCGCATCGGAGAGGCGGGCTTTGGCGCCGGCATGTACAACGAGAATCTCGCCATTGCCGATCTCGACAACGACAACCAGTCCGAGATCTACGCGCCCACCGATACCCACTACATCACGGCGCTGCATCCCAATGGCAACCAGCTGCAGGCCAGTACGGTCTATGGTCTTAGCAGCGGGCAGCCCAAGGTATGGGCACAGGTGGGCGTGCACGTCGATCAGGCTGCCGACCTGCAGGGGTTTGCCGACTGCGGCGTGCAGCATCGTCCCAACTTCGCCAACGCCGCGCCCGCGATCGGCGATATGGACGGCAATGGCAGTCTCGAACTGGTCGTGCCCGGCGATGTGTACAACTGCGCCATCGGCGATCCCGACGGCGATCTCTATTACGTGCCATGGATACTGCGCCGCGACCGCACGCGCTGGGTGGCCAGCGGGTTTGATTGGACGGTGATCCCGGCGCAGGGCGCCAGCGGCGTCGCGACGATCCAGGGCGAGTTCGGCACCATCGAAAACGCCGTCGTCAACGCCGTGCTGGCCGATCTGGACGATGATGGCCAGCGCGAAATCCTGTTCGCCAGCTACGATGGCAAAGTACACGCCTGGTGGCTGGACAAGACCGAGAAGCACAATTGGCCGTATGTGGTGCCGGGCACCGGTTTTCGCTTCGCCGCCGAACCCGCCGTCGTCGACCTGGATGACAATGGCGAAGCCGAGGTGATCTTCACCACCTGGCCGCAGAAGGGCGGCAATGCCGTGGGCCGGCTGATCATTCTGGACATGCGTGGCAATCTGCTGCACAGCGTGAATCTGCCCGCGCCACGTGGCGACGACTGGAATGGTGGCTTGGCGGCGCCAACCATCGCGCAGATCGACAGCGATCCGGAGTTCGAAGTGGTGATCGGCACCAGCCAGTCCGGTGTGGTGGTCTATCAGATTCCCGGCAGCGCCAATGCCCGCGTGCTCTGGGGCACCGCACGCGGCAGCCTGCTGCGCAATGGCCTCGCTCCGCTGAATACGCCTTCTGGCGCAAATGTGCTGTTCCGCAACAGCTTTGAATAAGGCAATGTGGGAGCGGCGTGAGCCGCGATGCTCTCGCCTTTGACTTTTGTAGAGCGGGGCTTGCTCCGCTGATCTTGATCCATCACCAACGTTCAGACCAGATCAAAAGCAGCGGAGCAAGCCCCGCTCTACAAAAGTCAAAGGCAGAAGCAAGAGCATCGCGGCTCACGCCGCTCCTACATTGCCCTATTCCCACATTCGCCGCTCCTACAAGTTCGCAAGCTCAGCCTCGGCTTGGTAGCCTTGGCAACTCACTTTTCGATTTGTGCGGGCATCGGACGATGCGCGCAATGGAGCCATCATGGACAAGAGTTTTGAACCCAAGGACATCGAAGCACGCTGGTATCCCCTGTGGGAGGCCAGCGGCTACTTCGCACCCTCGGGCGATGGCACGCCCTATACCATCATGCTGCCGCCACCCAATGTCACCGGCACGCTGCATATGGGCCACGCCTTCCAGCACACGCTGATGGACACCCTGATCCGCTACCAGCGTATGCAGGGCCGGCGTACGCTATGGCAGGTGGGTACCGACCACGCCGGCATCGCCACCGAAATGGTGGTCAGCCGCCTGCTCGAACGCGAGGGACTGAGCCGTGATGGCCTCGGCCGCGACAAGTTCATCGAGCGCGTGTGGCAGTGGAAGGAAGAATCTGGCAACACCATCAGCCGTCAGATGCGCCGCATGGGCACCTCGGGCGACTGGTCGCGCGAACGCTTCACGATGGATGAAGGGCTGTCCAAGGCCGTCGTCGAAACCTTCGTGCGTCTTTACGAGCAGGGACTGATCTATCGCGGCCAGAAGTTGGTGAACTGGGACCCAGTGCTGCTGACGGCGATCTCCGATCTGGAAGTGGTCAGCGAGGAAGAGAACGGCAAGATGTGGTCGATCCGTTATCCGCTGGCCGACGGCACTGGCGATGTGGTTGTTGCTACCACCCGTCCCGAAACCATGCTGGGCGACGTTGCCGTTGCGGTGCATCCGGACGATGAGCGCTATGCGCATCTGATCGGCAACATGTTGAAACTGCCTCTGACCAATCGCGAAATTCCGATCATCGCCGACACCTATGTCGACAAGGATTTCGGCACCGGCTGCGTGAAGATCACGCCGGCGCATGATTTCAATGACTATGCGATCGGACAGCGGCATGTGCTGCCGATGATCAATATCTTTACGCCCGACGCCAAGATCAACGACAACGCGCCGGAAAAGTATCGCGGGCTGGATCGTTACGTCGCGCGCAAGGCGGTGCTCGCCGATCTGATTGCTGCGGACATGCTGGTCGAAGAGAAGCCGCACAAGCTGCAGGTTCCGCGTGGCGATCGCACCGGCCAGGTGATCGAGCCTTATCTGACCTGGCAGTGGTTCGTGAAAATGGATGATCTCGCCAAGCGTGGGCTGGATCTGGTCGGGAACGGCGACGTGAAGTTTGTACCGGACAACTGGATCAATACCTACCGCCACTGGCTGGGCAACATCCAGGATTGGTGCATCAGCCGCCAACTGTGGTGGGGTCATCAGATACCGGCCTGGCACGGCACCAATGGCCAGGTGTTTGTTTCCCGTGATGAAGCAGGCGCGCGTGCGCTGGCGAAGGCCGCCGGCTACGACGGTGCGCTGACCCGAGATTGCGATGTGCTGGAAACCTGGTTCTCGTCCGCGCTGTGGTCGCATTCGACGTTGGGTTGGCCCGATGCCGACGCAATGCAAAAGCATGGTTACGAAGAATTCCTGCCGACCTCGGTGCTGGTGACCGGGTTCGACATCATCTTCTTCTGGGTCGCGCGCATGATCATGATGACCGATCATTTCACCGGCCAGGTGCCGTTCAAGGACGTCTACATCACAGGCCTGGTGCGCGACAAGGACGGCAACAAGATGTCCAAGTCCAAGGGCAATGTGCTGGACCCACTGGACCTGATCGATGGCATCAGCCTCGACGATCTCATCGTCAAACGCACCACCGGATTGATGAAGCCCGGTGATGCGCCGAAGATCGAGAAGGCGACGCAAAAGGAATTTCCGAACGGCATCACCGCGGTCGGCGCCGATGCGCTGCGTTTCACGTTTGCATCGCTGGCCACGCACGGTCGCGATATCAAGTTCGACTTCAATCGCTGCGAGGGCTACAAGAATTTCTGCAACAAGCTGTGGAATGCGGCGCGGTTTGTGTTGATGAATACTGAAACCTTTGATGTAGGAGCGGCGTCAGCCGCGATTCTCAACGCTTCATCATCACCTATCGCGGCTGACGCCGCTCCTACAACAGCACCCGTCACCGAGGCCGAACGCTGGATCATTGCGCGCTTCGATGCCACCGTGCAGGAAGTGCATGCACAGTTCACTGCCTACCGCTTCGACCTGGTCGCACAGGCCATGTACGAGTTCGTATGGAACGATTTCTGCGACTGGTTCCTGGAACTCGCCAAGCCGGCATTGACCGGTGAAGACCTGACAGCCGCCCACTCCACGCGCCACACCTTGCTATCCGTGCTGGAGGCTATGCTGCGTCTGCTGCATCCCATGATCCCCTTCGTCACCGAAGAAATCTGGCAGAACGTCGCGCCGCGGCTTGGCATCGATACCAAAGGCCAGTTCATCGCCACTCAGAAATATCCTCAGCCCAACGTGGGCGCGGCCTCCGATGTGCAGGACGCACAAGTGTCGTCGAAGGCAGGATGCCGAGAGACGACCGGCCGAGATCAAGGTATCGACGATCTTTCGCGGCGGGACGCCACTCCCACAACAGCAGACCCCGTCGCCGAGATCGAATGGCTGAAGTCTGTGCTGTCAGGCATCCGCCGCATCCGCGGCGAGATGAACATCTCGCCCGGCAAAACCATCCCGCTGCTGCTTGCCGGCGGTGGCGACAGCGATCGTCGCCGCATCGAAAAGTTTTCCGCACAGATCGGTTTTCTTGCTCGCTCCGATGCACCACGCTGGCTCGCCGACAACGAGGCCGAGCCCGCCTCTGCCGCCGCCATCGTCGACCAACTACGCCTGCTCATCCCCCTCGCCGGCCTCATCGACCTCGATGCCGAGCGAAAGCGCATCGAGAAAGAAATCGTCCGCGTCCAGGGCGAGATCGAAAAGTGCAACGCCAAGCTCAGTCGTGAGACCTTTGTAGCCAGTGCTCCTGCTGCTGTCGTCGAACAGGAACGCAAACGTCTATCCGACTTCGCGCACCTTCTAGCGAGTTTGAATGATCAGCTGAACAAGCTGCACTGAGTTGACTAGCCGAGACAGTCGCGTGTTGCAGCACTGTCTCGGCAACTCATGTTTCTAACGCAGATTGTGTCACCTGAGTTGACCGCACCATCTTCATTGCAATCAGGGGCACCGCCTGCCAACCCAGTTCCCAGCGTCTCGTTTCTGATGGTGATTTGATACCCAGAGTTTCGCATGGCGTCTCCATTGGTATCCGCTAGCTGGGCACAGGTGGGGCAGGATTCGCGGCACAACGATCACACCGCGGCTGGCCTTTCCGATGGCACCGCTATGCGCACCAGATTGTTAAGAGGACTGCATAGGCGCGCACAACACAAGAGCAGCGTCACCGCTTCACCTTGAGCGCGATTGGCTGAGTTATGACGCAACGCGCCAGATAAGTCAGCGACCGGTTGCCTGCGAGCGATTTGATCTTGTTCTCTAAAAATTGGCTTTGACCGCCTTATACGCAACGCCAATGAAGCCCATCGCAGCACAGGTGATATTGAGCGTCTCCCTGCGGCTGGAGTTTTTGTCCAGGCACTCGAAATACGGGTCTGTATAGACAAAAACCCCAGACCGCAAATAGAAAGGGCGCCCGAAGGCGCCCTTTCTTTCAACACTTACTTTGTAGCTATAGATCAGCCTTGACGGCGCAGACCCATGCCGAGCAGGCCGAGACCGATGACCAAAGAAGCCAGCAGAATCTTGCCCATGTTGCTCATGACTGGCACAACCAGCGGGGTGCCCGAGCAGGACAGCGGAACGGTGATGACACCGCCGTTGGCCGGAGCATTGGACTGGCATACCAGGTTACCGGTGAGCGAGGGAGCGCCATCAGCTGGCGTGGTGCACGAAACAGTCAACTGCGTACTGGCACCGATTGCAACCGTCGTCGGGAACGTAGCGGGAGCGGTCAGCGTAAAGCCGGCGGGTGCTGTGCAGCTCGAGACGTCCAGAGGGCCGGTACCGGTGTTGCTCAGCGTGGTGCTACCGGTAGCTGCAGTCGAAGGAGCGGCGACGATGGCGATGGAACCCGGATTGACGGTAGCAACGGGCGTCGGCGTACCAGCGGGGCAGTTGATGATTGCAGTCAGTGCAGCCGGATCAGGATCTGGCGTGGCATTTTGAGCGCAGGTCACCGTAGCACTGACGAGAGCGGCCTGACGCACGCATGAAACTCCGATGTCCGGGGCGTTCGCACCAACCGTAGCCGGTGCCGTCAACGTGCGCGTACCACCAGCGGTGATCGTGAATGCGCTCGCACCGGTAGCCGGAATGGTACAGGTCAGTGCCAAACTGCCGACAGGGGCGCCAGCGGTAAGCACGTTGACCGGGACAGTCGCGGTTCCAACTGAGTTGATCGGACCAGCAACTGGCTGAACTACTGCACCCAGGCTGGCAGTCGGTGCCGTATTAGCAGCCGGCGTACCTGTGCAAGTCACGGTGTAAGTAGCTGGGCTGGCCGAACCGGCAGCCGAACCATTATGAACGAACGACAGGGTCTGATTCGGATTCGCACCGAGCACTGCGGTATCGCAGGAGATCGTGTATGTGATGCCCGCAGCACCCTGAGCAGCCGTCTGCGCTGTAGCCGGAGCGATGCTGAGAATTCCGCTCAAACCGGTCGCAGCCGCCACATTGAGCGTGGTGCCGACGTCGCCAGTGTTGGTAACGGTCAAGGTCGCGGTGGTTGCACCAGCGGCGATCGAATCGCTGATGAGAATCGTACTACCGGCAACCGGGGCCGACGTGTAAGCTGGCGAAACAACCACGACATTCACAGGGCCATGAGCCGACGTACAAGACGGCGGTGGCGCGGCACCGGCACATTCCGGGTTCGGCGTTACATCAGCCGAAAGGGGAAGCACAATCGGACCAACAGGCGTGGCAGCGGCAATGGTCAAATCGAAACTGCAATAGGCTGTTGGGCCAGCAGGGATAACGACAGCACTGGGCGAAAGCACCAGCAAATCGCCTGCGACTACCGAGCAACTCTGACCAACCGCTGTCGGCTGCGTGGCCGAAAGCACTGGCCCTGTGAGCGAAGCCGGCAGATCAAGACGAAGACTGGCATCAGTCGTCACCCCGTCGCCAGCTAGGCTGATGGTATAGGTGACTACCGTGCCGGCTTGGCCCGATGGTGAGTTGGACGAGAAGGTAGCTGCGAGAGCGACCGGTGTACCCAGCACAGCGGCTAGGGCTACTGCAATCTTCAATATTGACTTCTTCATAAGCGCCACTCCGATTCTCCTAAGAAACCCTGTTACTTGTTATTGAGTGATATCCGCAATTCTGG
>JANMUE010000290.1:0-4289 GCA_031391205.1 Lysobacterales bacterium
ATCGTCGTCGCCTCGATCGTGGGGCTGGGGCAGGCTTGCGAGATCCTATCCGAGGACATGGTCCACGTTTCGGGACAAATGCGCTGCCTGCGCAATGCGCTATGGGAAATGCTCTCCGCAGAAATTCCCGGTTTAGTGCTCAATGGGCACTTCGACTTGCGTTTACCGAACACGCTCAATATCCGATTTCCTGGCGTGTTGGGCGCTGAGGTGCTTGCGCACGCACCTGAAATAGCGGCTTCGACAGGCTCCGCCTGCCATGCGGGTCAACACAGTGCGTCCAAGGTGATCCTGGCGATGGGTGTGACTCCGCAGGACGCGTTGGGTTCGGTACGCCTTTCGCTGGGGCGCAGCACGACAGAAGTGGACATCGTGCACGCTGCCAGGGCGCTGATTGCGTCCTGGCGGAAGCTCGCTGCATGGTGATCGTCTACCAAGAAATCTCGCAAATCAGCGCTCGACCAGACAAGGCTTGCGGTTTGCGCGGTATTCAGACGGCGTCGCCGCATACCTGTCCTTGAAGGCACGATTGAACGCCACAATCGAACCGAAACCTGCGTCCAGCGCCAGTGTGAGGATCGGAAGTTTGTCTTCGCTCGCGTTGGCCAATCGCAGCCGTACCTCTTCCAACCGAAACGCATTCACATAGCTCGGAAAGTTCTTGTGGCCCAGACGCCGATTGATGACCTCGCGCAGCCGCTTCTCCTGCACGCCGAGTTGGCTTGCAAGCAGCGCGATGGAGAGTTCGGCATCCCGATACATTGCATTCCCTGTCATCAGCGTGTGCAGCTTGGCTATCAACTCCTCGTCCAGGTCGCGTGCTGTCACCGGGGCCGGCTGCGTCACCGAAGGGTCTGGCGCAGGTGGCTCCGCATTCCATCCCAGTGCAGACCGCAGCGGGCCGGACACGCTCAAAAGTCCGGTGGCCAACGCGAGAAGCAAAGACGCGAGCAGCGTCGCGTTGAGCAACTGAAGCGCATCGGTGGCCGGTCTACTCTGCAGGAACAACTCAACACCAAGTACGGCGATGGTGTACCCACCACATATCACCAGCAGCGCCAAGCGCAGGCGCCTGCGCGCTTCAATCAGATCCTGGCGCCATCCGCGCACAACTTCGGCCAGCGCCAATGCAATGAAGACGATCCCCAGCAGCGAGTGCGCGATCACACCCCATTGAACGAACCGCCCTCGTGGCATCGACCCTGCCACGATAGGGATGATTGCAAGCAATAAACCGGCAAGCAGAGCCGCCACCGACAAATGGAATTCTTCGTCCATCACCGCGCGGCTCCAAGCCCAGAAGAAAAACGGGATGGCGCTGGCAAGAAATGCCAGCGGGATGGATGCGGGCGACGAACACAACGAAGACGATGCCGAGCAGGGCAGATAGACCGCCACGCCCAGGCAGAGTAGCGCGCCGCACACAGGTCCGACGCGAGATGCCGTGGGCACGCGCGCAATCGCAGCTGCGAGGATGACCGCGGCCGTGGCACCGGCTGCGCGTATGGCGAGTTCGAGTTCACTCATGGTGTCGGCATTGTCCGTGGCTTTCTTGCGAGCACCAAGTCGTTTTGCGGGCGAAATCTGATCGAATTCGGATTCGGCAGGATCCAGTCGGCATTCGACCAGACAAGGGACTGGGGGCAGGGAATGCTGGCTATCCCGATCCCCCGCAAGAGAAAGTCAATCCATGGAAACCATTGCTGGTCTGTCATCTGCACTATGGCAACTCGTCGAACCCTGGCCGGTCATCCTCGCATTCGATCTTGGGCGCTACGTTTTCGCTGCGGGATTGGTTAGCTGTGCCATCGCCCTGGTGTCGATGGGCTACCGCGAGCGGCGCGCAGTGCGTACTTTGGCTCCCGCTCACGGTCAGTGGCGCCGAGAGTTCGCGCACTCTGTCGTCGCCGCAACGGTATTTTCCATGGCAGGCTTTGGCGTCTATCACGGCGCACGACAAGGCGTTTTCGATATCTATCATGTCGTTGGCGACTTCGGTTGGGCCTACTGGGGGTTTAGTCTGGCTCTGATCATCGTGGCGCACGATGCCTATTTCTACTGGACTCATCGCTTCATGCACCGCCCACGGGTATTTCGCTGGCTGCATCGAACCCATCATCGGTCCGTGGCACCAACACAATGGGCGGCCTACGCGTTTTCACCAGGCGAGGCACTGGTGCAGGCCGCATTCCTGCCTTTGTTCCTGTTGTGGGTGCCGATGCACTATTCAGTGCTTTTCATCTGGATAACCCATCAGGTCCTGCGCAACGTGATTGGCCATTGTGGCTACGAATTCATGCCGCGTCATTGGCTCGCGACCTGGTGGGGGCGTTGGCTCACAACGACTCTGCACCACGACCTTCACCATGCGCACGCCACTGGAAATTTCGGCCTGTATTTCACGTGGTGGGACCGTTGGTGCGGTACTGAGCGTGAAGACTATCGCCTGCAATTGGCAAGGCTGATCAACCGGATCGACCCTCCCAAGAGTGCACTCGCTTCCACGGCGGAGCGCTGATATGAATGCCAAAACGGCGACTGCGATCGCGATGTTGTTTACCGTGCTCGCCACGATGTCATGCAAGGCGGAAGGAATCGTCGATGAGTGGGCGACGCAAGGCTACTCCGCGCGCGTGCGGATCGCGCCCTGTCTCGCCGACTCGAACCTTTTCTGCGGCACGATAACGTGGCTATGGGATCCGACGGACGACAGCGGAGCGCCGATGATTGACCGGAACAACCCGTCGCGTGAACTGCAGCAACGGCCGCTCATTGGACTGAACTTGCTGCACAACTTCCGGGCGGTGGACGCTACACACTGGGCCGATGGCAGCATCTATGATCCGGAATCGGGACGAACCTACAAGTCCTCGCTACGACTCAAGTCCCCTGACTTGCTCGAAGTGTCAGGCTGCGTCTTGTTCTTTTGCCAAACGCAGATATGGCGTCGCGCTAGTTCTGTCTGCGCGAACGCTCGGCAATAGAGCACTCCATCGATAGGCAAGGAAATAGAGTTCTTTCCTCAGCGACCTTGAACCCCGCATAAATGTGCTTCAAACGTCTCGAAGGAACGGCGACGGGGCCGCTACCGATTCTGTTGATGCTGCACCTGGTAATGGCCGCACGCTTTGCGCCGAAGTGTGTGACGCCTGTGACAGCAGCTGCGAATCGATCGGCGGCATGGAAGACTGTGCCAAGGCATGTCGCGATTGCGCGCAGAGCTGCCGCACGATGGCCGCCGCCAGGCACTGAGCGAACATTGCAGGACCTCGATCACCGAATTGACGGTTTTGCAACGCGACAGGATCGGCAACCATTTTCCGCGCTTTTTTCTGTCACCAGGAGATTTCTCATGCCCACGAACTTCAACCACACCTGCCCCCTTGGTTCCGTCTTGGCGACATGCGCTCTGGCGATCGCGGCCACGGCCTTTGTATCAGCGCCGTCACCGGCCTTTGCCAGCGATGCGGCCAAGCCAGGTGCCGCAACCAATCATTCTGCACAGATGGATCATTCCAAAATGTCCGACATGGATGGCAAGACCGTGCACAACGTGTCGATGACTGGCGAAGTCGACTACGACTTTGCGGTCAATATGCGCAAGCATCATCAGATGGCGGCCATCATGTCGTAGAAAGGGCTCGCCAAGGGCACGAAAGCTCAGCTCAAGCAGATGGCCAAGGACATCATCGCTGCGCAGAAAAAGGAAATCGCGATGCTCGATAAGTGGTTGGCGACGAACATGGCTGTTGCCAAGGCGAACTAATCAGCAGCGATTGGCAAGCCAATCTCGTACTTACTGCAGGACCATAACCGCAGCTAAACCGCGGTAATGGTCAACGTCGTGGCCGACTTCACAGATGAGATTTTTCGAACGGCCAGCGCAGTTGCCGCCAATAGGTTCGCGGAAACCCTCGGTCCTGAAGCCCTACGTCACCGTCTCGAACTTCGGATGATTGATCGAAGAAGGTGCCGAACAGACGATCCCAGATCATCCAGAATTCGCCGAAATTCACTTGCGCATCCTCATAGTCGCGCTTGTGGTGCCAACGGTGGATTTCGGCGACTCCGAGCCAATAGCGCAGCGGGCCCAATCGATAGTCGAGATTCGCGTGCTGGAAGGCCAGATGTACGGTAAGAAACGACAACCACGCGGCAATGACCAACGGTGATGCGCCGCAAGCGACAACGGTTATGACCCCTGGTGCCGCCAGCACCACCGCCGACAGCGGGTGCCGACGCTCGCCATTGAGCCAATAGAGCCGTTCCGAACTGTGGTGAATCGCGTG
>JANMUE010000298.1:0-2839 GCA_031391205.1 Lysobacterales bacterium
ATCCCACCAACCATAGAAATTCAGATAGCCGTCATCGCTCATCCAGTGCCGGGAGACGCAGGCGAGCACGTCGACATGCAGCTCCATGGGCATGCGCCCCAGCCGATGCGCGAGCCGTTCGGCCCAGAGATAGGGCGTGCCATCGTCCGCACGGTTCTCCAGATCCCAGGCATCGATGGGCGCGGAGAGGTGGGCCAGCTCGAAGCCGAAGTGCGGCTGCGCGAGGTTCATCTGTTCCAGCGTCGCATCCAGCGATGGAAAGACGTTGTCGATATCCCAGACCGCGACTTCGCAGTGGCGTGCGGTGCTGGTGCGGCGCCGTGCCGATTGCATCACCTTTGCCGCAGGTTGGGCCGCGGCGTCGCTTCTGGCGCAGATGACCATCCCCGGGTCGCGGGCATACACGACCGGAACTGCCCAGTCGATGAACTCGCCCTGCAACGAATAGTTGACCGCAATGCGGGCTTCGCGCGCCGCCTGGCCAATGCTCATGCCCCGTGCCAGCGACCAGTAGAAATGCTGCGCGAACTGCGTCGCCGAAGAATCCAGTACGCTGTACTGATTGGCGACCAGCGCCGGCAGACCATGCGCAACCAGTGACTGCGCAACGCCCTTGTTGAAGTCTGTTCTGCCGCCGGAGCCGGTCTGGCAGGCATTGAGGAAGACCAGCTTGACGCCGCGCTGGCAGAAGATTTCGCGCGCCGAGCGTTCGCCCAGCTGCAACTCGCCGCCGCGGCCGTCTTCGAACACCAGCGCGCCTTCCTGGGTCTTCTCGTCGAAGACACCGTGCCCGATGAAGTGCACGATACCGAATACACCGGTGGAGAGTTCGGCGTGAATGCGGCTGGGCGTCGCCCGTGCCAGCACCTTGACCGTCGCCAGCCCGGCATCGATGAGGGGATCGAAACCGCGGCGGATCACCTGGGTCTCCTGTTCCACCGAAAGTCGGCCGAAGCCCGCGGGCTGCGCCGATACCACCAGAATATGCAGTGGGCCGCGCAGCGGCGGGATGCTGTCGGCAGGGATGCCGGTCAGAACGTTGCGGATGAAATGAATGTCCTCGGTCGCGAGGAAGCTGCGACGCGATGCGTCGTAGGCAAACTCCCAGGGTTTCTCCGCGATCCAGGGCACCATCGAGGTAAACACCAGGTCGAGCTTGCGGCCGTGCTGGCGCGAACGCGCCTCGTCGTACAGTCGGCGCACATCGCCCTGAAACAAGGTGTCGAACAGATCACTGCCGAACTCGATCATGCGCGCATCGTCGGGCAGCGTGCCGCTGTCGCGATTGGTGTATTTCTTGATGCGCTCGTGCGTGCCGATGATCGCGCCGAATCGTGTGGGTGTTTCGCCCTTGCCGGCGCGAATGCGCATCGGCACGGTGACGCGCGCGCCGCCGTAGCTGGCCAGCACCCGGACGAATTCCTGCTGCTGGGCCGCCTGGGCCGAGCGCGGTAAATCCGCTTGGAAGCGGTCCATGACGATGATGTGGAAGGTGTCGCCCTGCACCTCCGGAAACAGTGGCAGCGGTGACGAGGCCGAGGCATCGGCCGAAATCAGCGCTGGCAGTCCCGCAGCATCGCGGGAAACGGATGCGGACGGGTAGATAGTGGCCGCGAACGCAAAATCCTTGGCGGTGATATCGCTTCCACCCGGGATTTCCTTGCCGGTCTTGGTGATCTCGCCGGGTAACTGGTAGCACATGATCGAATGCGGATCGGTCTCGCTGGTGCCGATGATGGATTTCTTCGACAGCGGGGTCAGCACCTGTTGCAGGGTTTCCTCCTGGGTCCAGCCCTCGGTTCGATCAAAGTAGACGAAGGCCTTGCGTCTGTGGATCTGCTGGATCAGCTCGCTGCGCATATGCTCGTGCTCGAAGCCCAGCGTATGCCCGGCCTCGTGCCGAACGACGCGCTTGAATTCGGCCTCGGACGTGCGCATGGTGAACTCCTGCAGGTTCAGCGTGGGCTGATCCTCTTCGATGCCCAGAATCTGGGTGCCGATGTAGGACCAGTACCCCGCCATTTCTGCGGGCGCGTCGAGCCTGGCGATACGCACCTGACCGGTGCTGCGGGTTTCGTCGAAGCGCACGTTGGCGGTCTTTGCCCAGGCGTTCATGTGCAGCAGGATGCGCGCCCGCAGCTCGCGCGAGGGATTGTCCAGAAACTGCACGCTCAACCGCACGCCGGATGCCGGCCAGCGATGACCGATCGCGACCGCAAGGCGGCGCGGACCGCCGCGCTTACCGACCGGCGTGCGCGTGATGATGCGCTGCTCCTCGACATTGGCCGGATTGACTTCGACGCTGCGCCTAAGCGCCAAGATATTCTGGGCCTCGGTCAGGGCTCGCGGTCTGCAGACGATTTTTGGCATAGGCAATGGCGATCCGAAGGGGACGGAATGCAGCTAGGGCTAGGATCGGGAGAATTGTGTGCGGCGTCGGCAGCGGCGAAATGGCAGTCGTGCTGACAGTTCGTCAAGCGGTCGCTGGCAATGCCGGATTGTCGCCATCCTTGCAGAACGCACCGCGACGTAGCGCGGGTCTGCTGGAAGAAGGGTCACGATCGAATCGAAGCAATCACATGTCACCGGGGCGCGCTCCATACTCTGCGGCCTGCGCCGCGAGAACTTCAATGGCCTGGAAAGCGGCGACTCAGCGCATCTTCCCGCAGCCAGCTTCCACTGCAATACCTGTCCCCCGGGACAGATATCGGCAGACTACGCTGGGGAAGGGCGGGGGTCAATGTGTCACGCGGGGAATATGGAATATGGGAGCTTGCCCCCGCTTTGTCATGAACGCGGCGCGTTCGGTGGCCAGAACGGCGCGTAGGGTGGGTGCAAC
>JANMUE010000306.1:0-3099 GCA_031391205.1 Lysobacterales bacterium
CATCGATACACCGAATGCCATAGACGCGCGTGGCCTGGTCCGCGGTTCCATCTTCTCCCGCGATGGCCGGCTAGTGGCATCAACGACGCAGGAAGGGTTAGTTAAAGTAAAACGCAAGACCGGCGACGCGGGTTGATGGCAATGGCCAAGTCCGTTACGGCCCCGTCGGCGCTTGGAAATTCATCTGTGCAGCTTCTGCAGCGCAATCGCGTGTGGGCTTAAGGTTCTGCGCACGAACCGCAGTAAGCTCAGCCTTGGCGGCTTCCAGGTCGGCGCGGAACGTCGGGTCCGCATGCAATACCGCCACGGCCGCCGTGCCCATGTAACGCCCTTCAACCACGTCGCTGTGCCAATGTACGTTGCACACGTTGCGACTCTCGCTAAAGGCCCGGCCCCGAGCGAGGATCGCATTGGCCTGCTCAGGCGAAATCTCGCTGAGGATGAGCGCCCAGGCCCAGCCAAATGCCGCATGCCCGGACGGATATGAACCATCATTCCCCAACACGACTTGCTCATTCGGGGTGCAACTAGGTTCTTTGTTTACTTCAAAGGGCCGATCGCGCTTGTATTGCTTCTTGGTAGGAGTGGTGGAAAAAGCCGCATCAACGAAAGTGCGGCGCAGCAGCGTGTAGAGACGCGGCGTGTCCTGTTCCGTAATCGGTGCATTCAATGCGCAGGAAAATGTGCCGGCCACCTGCGGAAAACGGTAATCGGCATCGGCAATTGCCAGCATCCAGCGCGGCGTGTCACGCAGCGCAATACTCTTGCGCGCAACTTCATCATCGAGCGCCAATGCAGCTGACCCCACGGCTGGGGGAGGTGGCAGTAGGGCAAGACTGTTTGGCCCGGTGTTAGGCGGAAAATAGCCCGCGAGAAAGCCCGGACGGACTTCAGGCACGGAGGTCGGTTTGTTCTGGCCACTGTTGCTGGCGCAACCGGCAATGGCCGCAAGGAATAATAGGGCGAGTAGAACGCAGCGTTGTTTGCTGTTAGTCAGCATGTTCATCTAATTGTAGCTCCGAAAGTTAAGCTTCGATCTGGAAAGGCGCTGAGTTTATGGTCGGTGAATGCATGGTAATTTGCAGATTGGAACATTCAAATCCGTTGTCGCTCTCTTTGGATGTGCGGTAACTAGAACGGGATGTCATCATTTTCCGCAGGTGTTGTGTACCGTTGAACCGCATTCAGCCGAGAGTGAAGGTTTGCGAGAGCAATCCTCTGCTTCTCCACGCTACTCGTGCGTAGAAAACGGAGAAAATTTTTCAATATGTACGTCTCAAATCCGGTTTTTCGATAGTAGTAGGTGCCACGAAAAAATGGCCTGAATACGACGGCCGCATCGGGAATCGTTCTTTCCAGCATGCAAGTTTTATAAATTGCATCGAGTTGCGTCTTGATTGATTCAAGATCTTCGTTGTATTTGGTGCTTGACTCAATCTTGGTGATTCTCGATGAAAACTCCTGAGCGAACTCAGCATAGATATCGCGTTCTTCGTCAGTGAAATCAATGTCGTCTGACTGATTTAACGCTACCTGTGTCTTGATGTCGAAGAAAGTTGGTATTCTATGCTGTGGATCGCGTTGGCACATACGTGCAAGTAGAGCGGTGTGTTTGAAGTGTTCTATGCCAATGTCGAGGATTAGCTTTTCAAAAAGCTTTCCAAGAAAGTATACCTCGGTCGCATGGTCGTAAGTATCTACTGCGAATTCATCAGGGGGTTCGCACCACCAGTTCAAACTAATGCTTTTGTCAAAATCCTTTGAAGTATCGATTCGTTTTCCAAATCCTAGGTCAATGATCTTTAGTGCTCCATCCTCTTTTACGAGAATATTCTGGGGACGAATATCTCGATGTAGCACTAAGGATGACTCTAGGTATGCAAAACCCTCGACGGCTTGTAGGAATACTTCATTGATGGATTCTGGGTGCTTACGAAGGCGCTCTTCAATATCTTGACCTTCTACATACTCCATCAAGATGTAACCAGTAAGCTTCTCTGGGTAGACGTAGTAGTTGAAGACGCGGACTACGTTCTGGTGATGGAGTTCGTGCAATAGTTTTATCTCGCGCAGGAAGTTCTTGAAAAGTTCTTGGCGATGAGTCTCACTGAAAGGAATGTACTTCTTGCAGACAAAATATCCGTCGATGACTTCATCTCGAAGAAGGACTGTTTGTCCGCAGGCACCTTGGCCGAGTGCTTTGACAAAAACATAGTCACGCCTACGAACGAAGTGAACGAGTGATCCCGGGGTGCTCATGGTGTGGTCGAATGCATTTGCGAAACTTACCGAAGTAGGGGGCGTGATATGGCTCTTAATTTCCCTTTATACAGGGGCTCAATACTGTATGTCGATGCGGCTCCGTCCTGCTTTCCTTTTCCAGACAGCCACTTGTGGTCGTTGTGATTGATGCCAATGCAAAAAGCAAAAGGGGCTTGAGCAGGCGTGTGACGATTTTCCTGCTTGCGGACCGTAACTGTTGTTATATACAGTAACCACCTGATCGAGCCATCCGTGCCGGTCAGCCAATCATGGCCCACTTTGGCCATGGTTGCTCCGTACCTGTGGCGGTTTTCCATGCGCGAGATACTTCTTCAGCAGATTCCCAATCTTTGGCGGGCGGATGCCCTGACTGCTGCTGCGCCGCGGTGGGTGGCCAGCGGTTATGCGGAATTGGATCGCGCGCTGGGTGGTGGCTGGCCGGTGCCGGGCTTGCTGGAGTTGTTATGCGATCAATGGGGTATGGGCGAGCTGCAATTGTTGTTGCCATTGATGAGGGCGTTATCTGCACCCGCATCGCCATCGATGCTCAAGCCGGTGTTATGGATCAATCCACCGTTTGAGCCGCAGGCGCTGGCGCTCGCACAGCAGGGTCTGGAACCGACGCAGCATTGGCTGAGTAGAAACCTAAACGCTGCCGATGCCGTATGGGCAGTGGAACAATCATTACGTTCCGGCGCCTGTGTGATGGTGTTGTCCTGGTTGAGTGGGCTCAACATGGCCAGCCTGCGGCGTTTGAAACTGGCTGCGTTGTCCGGTGCTTGTGTGGGTGTGTTATTTCGTCCATCGCGTGAAGCGGCGCAGGCCACTGCGGCGAAT
>JANMUE010000348.1:0-21298 GCA_031391205.1 Lysobacterales bacterium
GGCCCATTTTCCCCTTTCCCTAAATGTATTCATATTTACATTTCGCCTTGTTGTCGCCCGGGTAGCCGCTTTGCTTTTGCTATACTGCTCGATATACAGAGCAAGAGCAGCGGGGCACACGCCGCTCCTACATTTTTTACATCCGCCAGCAACCAATCGACGAACTGCTGTGCCACCGGGCGCGGACGGCGATGGGCGGGATAGACGATGTGGTAACTCCAGCGCGCCGAAATTTTCGGCACCGGCAATGCAATCAGGCTTCCGTCTTTGAGCCAGGGCGCCACGATGCGCTCTCGCGCAAGCGCAATACCCAGCCCGTGTGCAGCGGCATGCACGGCGTCGGTGGAGTCGTTGAAGGTAAAGCGCTCTTCAAACTTGGCACCATGTACGCCCACGGCCCGGAACCAGTCCTGCCAGCCCTGACGTGCCAGGTCGGCAACCAGAGGCATTGCTGCAATCTGCTCGGCGCTGCGTAGCTTTCGCACACCCGGAAAACGCGGTGATGCAACCGGAAACAGCGTTTCATCCATCAGCAGATGCGCAGTCAGTCCGGGCCAATGCCCTGGCCCATGACGGATAGCGAGATCGGCACTGCCTTCGTCAAAACGCGCCAGGCTGATCTCGGTTTCGATATGCACGAACGTATCCGGATGCAATGCCGCAAAACGCGGCAACCGGGGCGTAAGCCAGGTGAATGCCACCGAATGCAGGGTGTTGATGCGCAGCAGCGACTGCGCCTTTTCATGACTGCGCAGGTCACGCAGCACGACATCCATATCACTCAGTGCGCTGCCGGTGGCATCGGCCAGCTTGCGCCCTTCAACGGTGAGTGAAACCCCGCGTGCATGGCGTTGAAACAGGGCCACACCCAGCCGGGCCTCAAGCTTGCGCACGTGATGACTGACTGCACTCGCGGTCAGATGCAGCTCTTCGCCAGCATGCGCGAAGTTCTGGTGTCTGGCCGCCGACTCGAACGCCGCCCGCGCCGGCAACATTTCCGGACGTAGTCCCATAGCCACAAATCTCGCTTGTGTCTGACCTCCAAAGTATGCACTTGTTTGCGCGTCGATTGCGAGGAAAATGGCGGCCAGACACGAATCTCACTCACGCCAAGATGAACACCCTGACCATTACTGCCTCTGCTTCCACCGACAGCGCCGAACGCGCCTGGTTGACTCCGCTCGAACTCGGCCTGCTCGCCGCGATGTGGGGCGCTTCCTTCATGTTTCAGCGCGTCGCTGCGCCCGAGTTCGGCACCCTGCCCCTGGTCGAGATGCGCCTGGCGTTGGGCGCGATCGTTCTGCTGCCATTCCTGTGGATCGCACGCGCGCGTTTTCCGCTGCGCCTGTGGCCGCGCCTGGCATTGATCGGCGCGATCAATTCCGCCGTTCCATTCGCCCTGTTCGCCTGGGGCGCGCAGCATGCACCGGCGGGCATAGGCGCGATCACCAACAGCATGGCGGTGTTGTTCACAGCCCTGGTCGGTTTTCTGTTTTTCGGTGAGCGCATCGGCCTGGTACGCAGCATCGCCCTGATCGCGGGCTTTGCCGGTGTCGTGGTATTGGCCAGCGGCAAGACCGCAGGCAGCAATGTCGGCGGCGCAGTCGCCGCCGGCGTGGGCGCAGCATTCATGTACGGCATCGGAGCCAACCTGCTGCGCCGACTGGTCACTGACATCCCGCCGGTGGCGCTGGCCGCTGCGACACTGTCCTGTTCTGCGCTCATGGTGCTGCCGTTCGCAGTCGCCACCTGGCCCGCGCAGGAGATATCCGGCAAGGCCTGGTTTTCAGCGGCAATGATCGGCGTGATCTGCACTGGCGCCGCCTACGCACTCTATTACCGATTGATCCAGCGCGTCGGCGCAGCGCGTGCGGTAACGGTCACCTATCTGGTGCCGTTGTTCGCCGTCGCCTGGGCCTGGATGCTGCTGGGTGAGCCGTTGACCGTGCCGATGGCGATCGCCGGCGCACTGATCATCGGCAGCGTGGCGCTGAGTCAGCGCGCCTCGAAGCCGTAGCGGCTAAAACAATTCCTGCGGGTTCTGATGGTGCGTGATGGGCATTGGTGGGCCGGACTGCAATTCAAGTGCAGCCGGCCCACGTTTCTTGCCTTGCTAGCCTACGCGTTGTTTCGCAGGGCAAGCGTGTGGCACCTTTCAAAACCGAGGCAACGATGAGACGGCAGGCGTCACGCCTGCCCTACAAACTGGCGGCCGCGTCCGGCTCGGCCGGCTCACGCAGCACATGCACGCGGTCGGTCTGTGTTTCCGAACGGACGAAGGTCATCTCGTATTGACGTCGCAACTGCAGCTTTACGTTTTCCGGCAGGTGCTGCTCGGGACGGACCGGCAACAGCGCGACCGGCAGCCTGTAGGTGAATCCATTGGCCTCGACATACAGGTGCGCATTCTCCAATCGTGCATGAGCGGTACTTCCGGATTTCGATTCGAGTACATGTGTGCCGCCATCCGCCCATTCGCGTTCCAGATCGACAATCACGAAATGTTCATCGTAGTTGGCGCCGACGATATGCAGGCGCGTGAGTTCCCGGGACTTGGCGCTGAGGCCGAAAGACAGCCCCAGCATGATCGCCAGCGCGAACATGCGTTGCAGGTTGTGGCTTAGTTTCATTGTGTTCACTCCGATTAGTTGAGATCAATCCAGACACCGGCGTGCCGCATCGCTTCCCCACTCATCGCGGGAAAGGTACGACCTTCTGGGTATGTGGTCGTCGCGAGGCAGGAACCTCGCGCTACTGAAGACCGCTCGATCGGCGCGGAGTTCCGTTGTAGGCGCCTACAGCGGCGGAGTACGGTTCGCCTTCCTCCGATTCTTTTCCAACAACGACCTGTACCGTGCTAAAGGTCCTCAGCCAGCACCTTGATCTGCTCACGCACCTTGCGCGCGAAGCGGTCGTAGTGGGCGCCGAGCAGCCCACGCAGTTCGCCGTCGGTGATGTAGCCGATCGAGCTGCGGTAGGCCTTCTTGGCCTGCTGGCCTTCGATCCAACGCTGTTCCATGCCAGCGAGATCGACGGCGTGCAGTGGTTCGGCATCCGGATGGGCACGGCGATACTCGGCAACACGGCCGCTGTGGCGGGCAATCAGTTCGGTCGTTGAGGCGCTGCGCTGCAGCTTCTCGACATACACCGGTGCCGCATATTCGAAAGGTGACGGGCTGGTGTATTGTGTGGAAATATGCGCCCCGTCATCGAATTGACTGACGCATTCGGTCATTTCGACGACCTTCCATTTGCCACTGAACAGCAGCAGCAGAAAGCCGAGCAGCCCCGGCCACTTCGGCTTCATTGCGAAGCACGCAACACCCATTTCGCCGCCGTCGTCGGCAAAGAAGCTCAGCAGCACGCGCTGGCCCAGCATGCGCGTCATCCCTTGAGCTTCGGCGTCCGCAATATGGCGCAGACCAAGCTTGAGCAGTTGCGCGCTGCGCCGCGCGTTGTTCTTGCGTTGATAGCCTGGGAACTCAGCAGCATCGACAGCAACCAGCTCCGGAATGGGTTCGTTGGCGACGTTGAGAATCTGCATGGCGATATTGTTCGCCATCATCTGGTCGGGATCATCGGAAATCCGCGCTCCCAATGCGGCGCTCACCGACTTGCCGCCGCGTACTGCAGCAGCGGCGCTCATGATGGCCTGCGCGGCGACATCCTCTCCCAGATTGCGATCGCGGCCACCGTTTTCCACCGACGCTTCGAGCAGGCGCGCCATCTGATCGCGTTCGCCGGCGCCATTGTTTTCGGAGCGCGCGCGCGCGTCGACGATGTAGTCGCGTCGTGGGTCATCCGCGGGCATACCAGCCAGTACCGCGTCGTAGGCCAGCAGCGCCTCGTCGAAGCGCTGCAGATCATGCAGCAGGCCGGCGACACGCAGCCCGTGTCGCGCCTGGTTGCTGAGGCGAAAGCAGACCTCGAAATCTGCAAGCGCGCGTTCCAGCAGGCGGCGCGAATAACGCATGCCGGAAAAAGTGACGCTAACGTCCGGATCGTCAACCTCAGGCGCGTCGTCGTCATCACCGCATGGCAGGAGTGCGCGCATCTTCAGCACATTGGCACGCTCTTCCATCAGGTCGACGCGCTCCGGCGCCAGGGCAATGGCGCGATCCAGCAGCGCATCGGCCTCGATTTCGGATTGCTGTGCAACACTGGATTCGCGATCGTGACGTCGGAGCAATCCCGACAATAGCCGCAGCGCGTCCATCGCATTGGCATCTATGCCCAATACGGCGCGCAACTGCGTTTCATGATGCTGCGCGCGCTCCTCATCACGCGCGCTCGCCTCATGTGCGCGGCGCTCGCGCTCGTGATCGGGCAGATCGTCGTCATCTTCGGCGTCGTCTTCGGACTCGTCGAAATCCAGCTCGACGCGCTTGATCATCGCCGGCACGAAATCAGCGCGACGTTGCAGCACCTCATCCACTGCTGCGCGCGCCTCGGGATAGCGTTCCAGCTTTTCCAGCACATTGGCACGGTGCCAGTACAAGGCCATCGACTGCGGATGCTGCTCGATCAGTGCGTTCAAACTATGCAAGGCATCGTCCAGACGCGATTCGGCATAGGCCTGCTTGAAACGCTCGAATTCGGGATGCTGCATCGACATGCATGGATTCCTCGGTAGTGCGTTCTTCAGCGTATCGCAATTCAATGCGGCGGCGCCCTTCCGACGCCGAGGCCCGATTCGGGGGACGGTCGTCGCAGCAATGGCATCAAAGACCCGTGACAGTGCTGAATCGAGCTTATCCGGGCAGCCCGGAATGTTGTAGTGCAGGCGAATGAGGCTCGGGTAATAGCAAGCTTGACGGCAGTTCGGAAATGCTTCTAGGGATCCTCTCAGTGACAGTTTTAGCAACGGCTAACCCGCGGATCTGGCTGCGGGTCCGGCTCGTAATCGGACGCTCTCAGCCACCTCATCGTCGTCAAAAACTTCCGCCCACAGGTCGAACCGACGGTTCGATCATTCCTTCGGCTTTGCCTCGCTCAGCAACCAGGTGCGAAACGCCTGCACGCCGGTGTGTTGTTCGGAGCGCGCGGGCTGCACGAACCAGTGCGCGTACTCGGCGCGAAGACACTTGCGCGTCAAGCGCAGCAGGCGGCCGGTTTCGATCAGCGGCCGGGCCATGGTGAGGCGGCCCATTGCAATACCGATGCCCTCGACGGCGGCGCGCTGCGCAGTTTCCGAATCGCTGAAGTTGGCAACAAAGCGCCGCGGCGCCTTGCCACCGAAGCGTTCGAACCATGTCGCCCAGCGCTCGCCGGGATCGCCCAGCAACGGATAATTGCCCAGATCCTCAAGGCGCGGCTTTCCGATCTTCGCGATCAGCTGCGGGCTCGCTACGGGCGTCAGCCATTCTTCGAAAAGAAAATCCGCCGTGACCCCAGGCCACTTGCCCAACCCGAAACGCAGCGCGCAGTCGACCGGATCGCGGGCAAAATCGACCAGGGCGAGGCTCGACTGCAGATTCAATTCGATATCGGGATGGGCGGCGACGAAACCCGGCAGGCGCGGCAGCAACCAGCTTGAAGCCACCGACGGCATCAGGCTGAGGGTGATTGCTGCGTTGTTGCGACGACGCAGTTGAGTCAATGCCTGCTCGACCTGGCCGAACGGCCCGGCGATGGCGTCGTACAAGCATTGGCCTTCGTCGGTCAGACGCACCCCACGTGGACCGCGCAGCAAGAGCTGGCGATCCAGACGATCTTCCAGCGCACGCATCTGGTGGCTGAGCGCGCTGACAGTTAGATGCATGGCCTCTGCGGCACGCGTCAGATTGCCGGCCTTGGCAATTTCGACGAACGCCTGCAGGGCGATCATGGGTGCTCGTGTCATATTGAGTTCTATTCAAGTCTGTGTGGAGAAATCGTCGCTTTTTGCGTGCCTATTGTGCAGCTATTGTACAACCACACTCAAGTAGAGCGGCACCGTACAGGTGCCTGCGCTAGGCGAATCCGGCCCACCGGGCCAACATACACAATGGAGACAGGACAATGAACTTCTGGCATGGCATGGCATTTCTGGGCGGTTATCTGGGCAGCGCCGACGTCCGCGCATTCGCGGCTGAAGAACTGGAGCTGGAACTGGCCAAAGCCCAGCAGGCAGAGCTGGCGGCAAGCACACCACGTGCGGTGGTATCGGAATTTCTGCGCGTGGTGCGCAGCGGGTTGGATCCGGATCGCGCCGGTGAGTTTCTGGCTACTGAAGTGATCGCGCATCAAGTCAATGCCGAGCGTCCCGAGACGGTGCAGCGAGGTCCACGCGACTACGCCGAACATGTGAACGAGTTTCGCAAGCTGTTCGGCGACTTCCGCTTCGAGGTCACCGAGTTGATCGCAGAGGGCGACAAGGTCTACGCACGCTGGATTCAGCGTGGCTGCCATTTTGCGACGATCGATGGTCATCGGCCGACCCGTCAGCCATTGATCGAATACGCCAGTGCGGTGTATCGCGTCGAGAATGGGCGGATCAAAGAGTATTGGATCCAGATCGATCGTCTCGGCCTGCAGCGGCAACTGGAAGCCAATGCGAAGGAAACCCGTCTGGCGATATGCGCCTGATTCCGGAACCGGGCGGTGCGGCGCAGGTCCCGGCTTGCGCTGCTCCCGCCAATACGGCAGTCTTGCGGCAATTCCGATCACGAGACAGGCACATGCGTTGGAGCAGCAATTGAATCGCGGCATGCGCGCCGTGTTGTTGTTGCTGGGCTTTGGTGTGCTCGCGGTGATCGTGTTCGGACTGGCAGGATGGTGGTGGTGGACACAGCATGGGCCGGATTTCAGTGCCGATGTCAAAACCGGTATGGACGAAGGCATGACATTCGGCAAGGGCACCGACCAGAACGGTTGCTTGGCCGAGGGTTTTGATCGCAACCGCGAGCACCCGGAACTGGACACCAGCATGTTGAATATGTTCTTCCTGACCAGCTGCCTGTCTGCGGCCGGCGCATCGGAAGGGTTCTGCGATGACGTGCCTTCACAATGGAACGGTTTTGTTGTCACGCGCTGGGCCGAGAAACGTTGCTCCGCCGAAGGCCTGGAAACGCCTTCCTGCGCCGGAATGTTGAATGCCGTGGTTACGCATTGCCAGAGGCGGGATTAGAAACAGCGTTTGTCGAGTGCGGCAGCTCGCTGCCGCAGTTCTGCTTTCAACTTGGCAGTAGACGTCACGAAGAACAGCGGCAGCAAGCTGCCGCACTCCGCCAGTCGCCGCCAGAGCGCTGCCGTTTCCGATCTACTGCTTGACCGCATCGCTGGCCGGCGTGCCGCGCGGCGGAATCGGTTGCGCTTTGGGAACACGGATGGGCTCGGCTTTCAGCTTGCGATCGAGATAGTCGAGCGCGGCATCGAGCTGGTGATCGCGGCCGTTGAAACTTTCGAACGGCGGGTTTTCGACTTCTATATCCGGGCTGACGCCATGACCTTCGATCAACCATTGACCATCGGCGCGGAACTGACCGTTCTCGGCAATCCGCGCCGCACCGTTATCGCTGAGCCGATTGCGATCGGACAGCCAGATGCCGGCGCCGGCGGTGCGCTGCCCGATCAACGGCCCCAGGCCCAGAGACTTGACGCCAGCCGAGAATGTTTCGCCATCGGAATAGGTGAGCGGATCGATCAACACCGCCAAGTGTCCACGGAAGCCCTGCTGCATGTTCCAGTACGGCGTTGAGGTTTCGGTCTGCCAGAATGCCCAGGTACGGCGCAGCAGTTTCTCGATGATCCAGCTGTCGATGTTGCCGCCGCGATTACGGCGCACGTCGATGATCAGGCCATCGCGGTCGTAGTTGGCGTAGAAATCGCGGGCGAAACTGGCGATGTCGTTCGCGCCCATGGCGCGCAAATGCAGATAGCCGATGCGGCCCTTGCCGACGCGATCGACCGCGTCCCGCGTGTTTTGAACCCAGTCGCTGTAGCGCAGCGTCGCATCGCGGTCGGCGGGCACCGGAGCAACCACCTGCCTGAGCTTGTCGGCGCCGCGGCGCAGATCGAGCAAAATCTGCTGGCCGCCCTGATTGTGCAGGCGATCGGCGATATCGGCGAGGCTGCGTACATCGCGACCGTTTACGGCGACGATGACATCGCCATCGCGCACATCGACGCCAGGCTGCTGCAGCGGCCCGCGTTCACCGGGGAGCTCCGCTTCAGTCCGGTAGATATGGCGGATCTCGACACCGGCGGCGCTGCCCCGCAACTCCGCGCCCAGGCTCGCGGCGACTGCTGCTTCGACATCCTTGCGCAACTCGCCGCCGCGCACCTGCGAATGCAGGATGCCGAGCTCGCCGGTCATCTGGCCGAGCAGATCGTCAAGCTCGGCGCGATCGGTGACGCGCGCAAGCAACGGCTGGTAGCGCGCGCGCACTGCGTTCCAATCCTGGCCGCGCATGTTCGGATCGAAGGAGAAATCACGATGCATGCGCCAGGCATCGACGAACATCTGCTGCCATTCCTGCTGCGGCGTCACCGCCAGTACCCAGTCGCCGAGGCGTACCTGCTGCTGGCTGACATCTTCAGGTGCCTTGGCCGCGACATCGACGATGAACATGTCGCCCGGGCCCTGCTCGTTCCACTTGATGTACAGCAATTTTTTGGCGTCGGCCGAGAGCTGGAAATCGCGGACTTCGGCGGCGAAGGTCTCGGGCTTGGGCAGCTTATTGCCGGTCTCCAGCGTCATCAGCCGCGGTTTGGCGTCGGCACCGCTGCCCTGATCGAGCAGATACAGACGCTCCTCATCGACCGCAAGCCGCGCGTAGTTGCCGGCCGGCATCGGCACCTCGAACAGGCGCCCGGCGATGCCGTCCCACTGCACCGGTGGATTCGATGGCGACTTCTCGCCGACTTCGATCACGTCCTTGACCTTCTCGGCCTCGTCGATTTCCTCCTCGCGCGCATCGCGGGTCACCGACAACTCGTTGCTGGGCAGGAACGGGAAGCGCTGCCCAGCCTGCAGCGCGTAGGCATAGACCTTGGTTCGGTGATCGAACATCGGACCCATGTTGCGATCGCCCCAGGGCGCGCCCGGTGTGGCGATGAAGTTACGGTTGGAGAGGAAATACAGCCAGCGCCCATCGCGCGAGAACGCCGGTGCAAAGGATTCATAGCGGTCGCTGGTCAGCGTATGCAGCTTTCGTTCTGCCATCGCGTATAGATGCAGCTGATTGATCTGACGCAGACTGTCGGCACGGCTCAGCGCGAGATAGCGGCTATCGGAAGACCACACCACATCCAGATAGGCTTCGTCGCCGACCTTGGGGCCGCTGTCGATCCTCTGGTTGTCGCCGCTTGTCAGATCCAGTAGCCAGAGCTGTCCGCGCTTGTCGTCATGCGCCAGCCAACGTCCATCCGGTGATGGAAACAGATGCCAGCGATGCACACCGCCATCCTGAGTCAGCTGTTTGGGCGAACCCGAGCCATCGGCAGCGAAGCGCCAGATTTCGTTGTCGCCATCAATATCGCTGATCGCATAGACGTAACGACCATCGACGCTGGGCACTGCCGCGCGCGCGCGGTGCGTATCGGGCACGGCGATTTCGCGCCTGCGCAGCGGACCGGGCGCGGCCAGAACCACCTTGCCACGAGCGGTCAGCACGACGCTGTTGCCGTCCTTGGCGAGGGCGACATCGCTGAGAAATGTGATCGCGGTTTTTAGCCAGCGCTGGCGGCGCTGCTCGAAGTCCGACACCAGATCGATCGGGATGGCGTCGTTACTGCCGCTCTCGATATCGAAGCGCCAGAGATCGGCACCATTCTGATAGACGATGCCGCCAGCGCCGATGCTGGCGCCGCGCACATCGAATTCGGCATGTGCACTGTGCTGCTTGCGATCGCTGCCATCGGCGCGCATCGACCAGAGGTTGTGGACGCCATCGGCATCGCTGACGAAATACACACGCTCGCCCCAGACCATGGGCCGCGATATCGAGGCGTTCAGATCACTGGCGAGTCGCTCGGCCTCGGCCCCGCCATCCAGCCCGAATTTCCACAGCTGGGCCATGGCACCGCCACGATAATCGCGGGCGTTGTCCGTGGTCAGTTGCAGACCGAAGCGCACGAAGAACAGCGTTTTGCCGTCGGCACTGAAGCTGGCTTCGTGCACGTCATGCAATGGCAAGGTACGCATCGCTAATGTCGCTGGCTCCACCGCGCGCAGCACGCGTCGTCGCGATGGTCCGGAGACATTTTCCGACGCGTACAGAACCTCGCCCTGCGGCGTCCAGCCCTGCAGCCAGACGCGGGCGCCATCGAAGCTGACGCGCCTGGGCTGACCGCCATCGATGGGCATCACATAGGCTTCCACCGCGCTGTCGTAACTCGCGGTGAATGCGATCCACTTGCCGTCCGGCGAGATGCGGGCCTCGGCCTCTTCGGCCGCATGCGTGGTCAGGCGCTGCGCCGTGCCGCCAGCAGCAGCGACCTTCCACAGATCGCCTTCCGCGGTGAACACCACGGTGTCTTGCTGGATGGCTGGGAACCGGTAGAAGCCGGTTTCGGCTTCAGCAGCGGTGGCGAGCGCCAGCCCGAGCAGGGCGGCGGCTTGGATCGGCAATGACTTCTTCATACGACAGCCTCGGTTACGAGCTGCCGAGGGTAATTGAAGCGGGCTGCGGATGCCCTATGCCGAATGCCATGTAGGAGAGGCGTGAGCCGCGATGCTCTTGCCCTTGTAGAGCGGGGCTTGCTCCGCTGCTTTTTATCTTCAATCGCAATCTGGGGACAAAATCAAGGGCAGCGGAGCAGGCCCCGCTCTACAAAATAAGATCACGAGCAAGAGCTTCGCGGCTCACGCCGCTCCCACAGTTTCTTCGTTAGCTGTTATCGCGCAGCGCGATCGCCGAAATGCCGGCAGCCTGCAAGGTCTGGCGTGCGCTGTCGAGTTCGCGCAGATCGGCAAACGGCCCAACGCGCACGCGGAAATAGTCGGCACCATTCACCGTCACCGGCGTCACCTGGGCGCGCAGCCCGGTCAGTGCCAGTTTGGCCTTCAAGGCCTCGGCATCGGCATTGTTGCGGAACGAGCCCGCCTGCAGCACGAAGCGCTGCGGGTTACCGGCGGCGTCGGCCGGCAACGGCGCAGGCTGAGTGGCGCTGGATTTGATCTCTTCTTCGGGCACCACGACTTCCATTTCGGGCAGCACACTGTAGAAGTCGTACTTGGGTTTGTTCTCGACCGGTGCCACCACCTCAGCAGGTTTGGTCGTCGTCGACGCCACCGGCTGCTCATCACGCAGCTTCGGTGCCCAACCTTTGAGGAACACGATGCCGGCCAGTGACAGGCCGATCACGATACCGGTCAGCATCCAGATCCATGCCGGTATCTGTTTGCGTTCACTCCCTGAACGCGTGGCCTGAACCGAACGTTTAGCCGCCATTACATGGTCTCCGGGGCGTTGACGCCGAGCAGTTCCAGACCCGAAGCCAGCACACCACGCACGCCGTCGGCCAGGGCCAGACGCGCGCAGCGATCAGAACCGGATTCGACCAGCATCATGGTGCCATTGTAGAAGCTGTTGTAGAGCGCGGCGATTTCACGCAGCGCTGCAGCGATCAGATGCGGGGCGCGGTTCTCGACCGCGGTTTCCACGTCCTCGGGATAGTTCATCAGGCGCTGCAGCAGCTCGATCGCCGAAGGCTCGGTCAGCGCTGCAATCGCTGCACGGCCCAGCGCTTCGTCGTAGGGCAGGCTCTTTTCCACTGCCTGGCGGAACAGGCCACAGATACGCGCGTGCGTGTACTGCAGGTAGTACACCGGATTTTCGACGGACTGCGATTTGGCGAGGTCCAGATCGAAATCCAGATGCTGTTCGTTGCTGCGCATCACATAGAAGAAACGCGCGGCATCCTTGCCCACTTCCTTGCGCAGATCGCGCAACGTGACAAAGCTTCCGGCACGCGTCGACATCTGTACGCGCTGGCCGCCCTCGTACAGGATCGCGAACTGCACCAGCGGAATCTCGATGCGATCGGGGTCGATACCCAGGCCCTGCGCGACGGCTTTCAAGCGTGCGATGTAGCCGTGGTGATCGGCACCCAGCACATAGACGGCCTTGTCGTAGCCGCGCTCGAGCTTATTCTGCAGATAGGCAATGTCGGAGGCGAAGTAGGTCGTGACGCCGTTCTCGCGCACCACGACGCGATCTTTCTCGTCGCCAAAATCGGTGGCGCGGAACCACTGCGCGCCGTCCTTCTCGTACATATGGCCTTTGGCCTGCAGGGTTTCGATGGCGTGCTTGACCGCGCCCGAGGTCGCCAGCGAGCGTTCGGAGAACCAATTGTCGTACTTGACGCCGAACTCGAGCAGATCGTCCTTGATGTCGGCAAGCTGCGACTTGAGCCCGGCTTCGAAAAGCATGCGGTAATCCGACTCGCCGAGCAAAGACTTGCCACGTGCGATCAACGCATCGACATGCAGTTCCTTGTCGCCACCTTCGGACAGATCCAACGGCAGATCCTTGCCGACGTCAGCGGCCTTGCGATGCAGCTTGGGACCAACGCGCAGACGCAGGTCACGGGCGATGCCGTGCACGTAGTCACCCTTGTAGCCGTTGTCGGGGAAGCGCACGCTCTCGTTGCCCAGTTCCAGATAGCGCAGCCAGACGCTGACTGCGAGAATATCCATCTGGCGACCGGCGTCGTTGACGTAATACTCGCGGTACATGCGATGACCACCGGCTTCCAGCAGGTTGGCCAGCGTCGCTCCATACGAGGCGCCACGGCCGTGGCCGACATGCAGCGGGCCATTGGGGTTGGCCGACACGTATTCGATGATGATCGATTCGCGCGAGCCCGGCGCGGCGAACCCGTAGCGCGCACCGGCGTCCAGCACACGCAATACGGTGCGCGTCAGGCACTCGGGGCTCAGCGTGAAGTTGATAAAACCGGGGCCGGCGATGGTGACCTTGGCGATATCCGGGTTCGCGGGCAGGGTTTTGATGACCAGCTCGGCGATATCGCGCGGCTTGCGGCCGGCGACGCGGGCCGCCTGCATGGCGATATTGCCGGCAAAATCACCGTGCGATTTGTCGCGGGTGCGCTCCACCGTATACGCCACCGGGGCCGGCAGGGAGAGTTCTCCACTGGCCGCAAGCGCCGCCAACGACTGGGAAATCAGGCCACGGATGATGTCTTTCACAGGAATACGCTAAAGCGACAAGGGCGCGCATTGTAATGGCCTCGGGCCATCCCGTCGGTGAACTGCTGACAACTGCCCGCGGGGCGCCATGGTGCAGACCCTGTGGGTCCGACCTGCGGTCGGACGCTTCTTGGTGGACATTGGCAACGACCAGGAGCGTCCGACCACAGGTCGGACACACACTCAATGATTCGTCCCCGCCGCCACCTCGATATCCACCGCCGTCTCGATCGCCGCCGCGATGGCGAAGCGCACGCCCGCCACCATGGTCTCCAGCGACATGCTGGGCGCGCCCGGATGAAAAACCGCCTGCTCGGGCAGATAGGGCACATGAATAAAACCGGCGCGCGCGGGCGATCGCATCGACGTCAGTTCGTGCATCAGCAGGTAGAACACCTGGTTGCAGACAAAACTGCCGGCGGTGAACGACAGCTGCGCCGGAATGCCCTCGGCATGCAAGGCATTGCGCATGGCCTTGACCGGCAGCGTAGAAAAGTACGCCGACGGGCCGCCGGCGACCACCGGGCGGTCTATGGGCTGGGCACCGGCGTTGTCGGCGATGCGCGCATCGATCAGATTGATCGCAACCCGTTCCAGTGAAATCTCGCTGCGCCCGCCCGCCTGACCCAGCGCGATGACCAGCGCGGGGCGCTCTACCTGCAGGGTGTGCCGCAATGTATGCGCGGTCTCGCCAAAGGCCACCGGCAGCACCTGCCCGACGATGCGGTGTCCACCGATCACGCTACCGGTGAGGCCGAGCGCGATTTCCAGTGAGGGATTGATCGTTTCGCCGCCGAAGGGCTCGAAGGCCGTTAAAAGGACTTTGGGAAGCACCGAAGCGGTCATAGAAAAATCAGCCAGTACATGAGCAGAAAATTGCAGGCCATCAGCACAATGGCTGTGGGCCACTGCGCGCGGATCACGCCGTATTGATCGGGGAGCTCCAGCAGCACCGCCGGCACGATATTGAAATTCGCCGCCATCGGCGTCAGCAGCGTACCGCAGTAGCCCGTCAGCATGCCGAGCGCGCCAACGATCGCAGGATTGGCGCCATGCTGCAGCACCAGGAACGGCAGGCCGATACCTGCAGTGATCACCGGGAACGCCGCGAACGCATTGCCCATGATCACCGTGAACAGCACCATGCCCAGGCCATAGGCAATCACGCAGGCGAGCCGGCTGTCTGTGGGAATGACGCCACCCAGCAGTACTGCCACGCTGTCGCCGACGCCGGTGGCATTGAACACGCCGCCCAGCGTCGCCAGCACCATCGGCAGCAGCGCTGCCCAACCCAGTGTGTCGAGCAGACGCCGGCCCTCGGTGAGGCTTTGCGCTGGGCGGGCGCCGGTAATCAGCAACGCAACGACCGACGCGATGATGCAGGCCAGCCCAAGGGAGATCAGCGTGGGGTCCTTCAGGTCAATCAACGGCTGCGCCCCGACTTTTAGAAACGCCGCAGTCTTCGCTAAAATCAGCGTAATGATCGGGATGATCAGTGCCGCGATGAACAGCTTTCCGCCCAGACGCGAAGCCGACTGTTCACGGTTCGCCGCGGTACCGGATTCCGCCGGTGCCTTGGGTTGCCGCAGGCTCGCTATCACGCCGAGCAGGATCACGCCCACGCCCATCATTTGCGCGGGCAGGCGCTCGCCGCGCTGGGCCATTTCACCGATCTGACGGCCGAACACGAACGCCACCGTGAGGATGGCCCAGAACGCACTCATGCCGTACCGGCGTTCGCGCAGGTTGATCAGCGTGGTCGCCGCCAGAAACGCGCCGATCACCCAGTAGATATATTCAAGGCGCAACATCGTGTTGCTCCTTCACCGCCGCCTTGAGCCGCGACTGCATGCGCACGATGCGCACCGCGTGAATCAGGAATGCCGCGATCGCCGTTGGCAACGCCCAAAGCGCGATATCGGTCGGTTCCAGTGCAATGCCGTTGTCCTGGAAAAACTTCTGGATCAACACCACGGCAGCAAAGGCGACGAAAACATCTTCGCCGAAAAACCGTCCCACGTTGTCGGTGGCGGCGGCCATGGCCCGGACCTGATGGCTCTCATCCGGGGTCAATGGCACACCTCTCATCTTTGCAGCAGCGGCCTCGCTCATCGGCGCTACCAAGGGACGCACCGTCTGCGCATGTCCCGCAACATCCAGCAAACCGAACATGCCGAGAATCTGACGAATACTCAGATAACTGATCAGCAGCCCCGCAAGATTGAGGTTTCGAATGCGTTCGATCAGTCGCCGCGCCTGCTCGCGCAGGCCGTAGTGCTCCAGCAGGCCGATCACCGGCAGCGTCAGCACGAACAACAACAGGGCGCGATTGCTGACGAAGGACGTGCCCAGCAGCGCCAACAGATCCGGTATCGACATCCCCGCCGCCAGCCCGCTGGCGAGACCCGCGGTAACTACCACCAGCACCGGGTTCAGGCGCAGCACGAAGCCCAGCATCACCACTGCAACACCGATCAGCGGCCAGTGGTTCATAGTGTGCCTCTGTGGGTCCGACCTGTGGTCGGACGCTCTTCTGCATTTCGAATACCCACCAGCGTCCGACCACAGGTCGGACCCACAGTCCGCCGATTCTGCAGCGCAACGATGTTCATGCTGACACCTGCAGGGCCGGCGCAATTCTTATTCCCGCCGCCATCAACCCCGCATGCAATCGCCGCGCAAATTCCGCCGCATCCGGCCGATCGCCATGCACGCAAATCGTGTCTGCGGCGACGGCGACAGAACTACCGTCCTGCGCGATCACCTTGCCCTCCACAGCGATCGACAGAGCCTGTGCCACTGCAGCATCGATATCGTGGATCACCGCATCCGGCTCGCGTCGCCATACCAGGGTGCCATCGCTGCGATAGCGACGATCGGCAAAAGCTTCGTGTGCCACACGCAACCCAAGGCGCAGGCCGGCACGCGGCAGTTCGCTGGCGGCCAGGCCGACCAGAATCAGCTCCGTATCGAAGTCGCGCACCGCGCGTGCGATCGCATCGGCCAGCTGCGCATCGCGGGCCGCCATGTTGTAGAGCGCGCCATGCGGCTTCACATGTGTCAGTCGCGTTCCTGCCGCAACGGCGAATGCCGACAACGCGCCGGTCTGATACAGCACCAGTGCATGTGCCTCATCGGCACTGATCTGCATCTCGCGGCGTCCGAAGCCCTGCAGATCGGGCAGCGAAGGATGTGCGCCAATGGCGACACCACGCGCCACCGCCGCCTGTACCGTGCGCTGCATGATGTTGGCGTCGCCGGCATGAAAGCCGCAGGCGATATTGGCCGAACTGATGCAATCGAGCACCGCGTCGTCCTGGCCCATGCGCCAGGCACCGAAGGATTCACCGAGATCGCAGTTGAGATCGATGCTGCGCATGGCCCGCCATTCCAAGAGATCGACATGGTCAGCGATATGCAGGGTGGGTGCAACCCACCATTGCGCAATTGGCGTTGATGGATGCGCGCTCAACCCTACTGTAGCCGGCGCCCAATCTCCGCCGTCATTTCGTCCAGCGCGCGCTCCTGTTCGATCAGCAATCGCTCAGCATGGCCGGCATCGATGCGCTCGAAACGCAGGCGGTCGCCGGGCCGGTGCTGGGCCAGATACGGCAGATCCACGGCCGCGACCTGTGCAATGCGCGGATAGCCGCCGGTGGTCGGATGCTCGGCCATGAGCACGATCGGAGCACCACCCGGCGGCAATTGCACGCTGCCGAAATCCACCGCTTCGGAGATCAATTCCAGTGGCTGGGTCAGTTGCAGTGTGGTGCCCTGCAATCGAAAGCCGACGCGGTTGGAATCGCTCGCTACGCGAAACTCATCGGCGAACAACGCCAACCGGGACGCTTCATCCAGCGCATGGAAATGTCGCCCCGTCACCGCGCGCAGCGGCCGCGAGCGCAAATCGAACCAGTGCGCAGGAGCCAGCGACCACGACGGCCCGTGCGCACGCCCGCAAGCGCCGAACGCGGCAGGCAATGCCTGCGCCAGGCTCATCAGCTCATCACCAGAACGCAGCGCGCGTCCGATACCTGCATTCACATCGGTACTAGCGCTGCCCAGGCATGGCAAAACCTGCAAACCACCGGCGAACGCGATATAGCTGCGCGCGCCACGGCGCATGCCGCCCAGGGTGAGCAGCGTACCGGCGGGCAGATGCAGCGGGCGCCACATCGGCAGTGCCGCCGCATCGACGCGCGCGTCGATTTCGGCACCGGTAATGGCGATCACGGCTTCGTGCTGGAATCGCAGCACTGGCCCGAGCAAGGTCAATTCCAACGCCGCAGCAGTGGCACTGTTGCCGACCAGCGTATTGGCCAGGCGCAGCGCCGGGACATCCATCGCGCCGCTGGGTGCCACGCCGAAACGTGCCTGCCCGAAACGACCGCCGTCCTGCACGGTGCTGAGCAAACCGGGCTTGATGACTTCAATCGTCATATCCCGGCACTCTTAGGCCAGGCATCGAATTCGCTGGCGTTGATGCTGCGAAAGCGCACACTGTCGCCGGGTGCCAGCAAACAGGGTGATGCCAACGCAGCGTCGAACAGTAGCAGCGGTGTGCGTCCGATCAGATGCCAGCCACCCGGCAGCTCATTCGGATAGATGCCGGTCTGCGCACCACCAATCGCCACCGATCCAGCGGGGACACGCAACCGCGGCTGGTCGCGACGCGGCAGATGCAGCTGTGCCGGCAGCCCGAGCAGATACGGAAACCCCGGCGCGAAACCGAGCATCGCGACGCGATATTCAACGCTGGCATGCAGATCGATGAAGGCCGAAACGCCCAGTCCGCAGGACTGTGCCGCGGCTTCGAGATCGATGCCCTGAGCGCCGCCGTAACTGACCGGGATCTCCAGCGTTCGCGTGGCGACCGCTGCAGTTGCATCATCGGCCAGCAACGGCTGCAGCGCAGTGCTGATGCCGGTATACGCTGAATGCTGCGCAGTTCGCCAAAGCCGCGGCACATAGCGCACCGCGACACTGGCATAGGCCGGAGCCACATCGATCACACCTTGCAGCCGGGCGTCCACGATGCGCCGAACGAGCGCGTGCGCCGATTGATTCACCGATGCGTCGATCGCCGCACCAACGCGCACGATCAGCAACGATTCGCTGAGGTGTTCGATGTGCGGATAGGGTGCCGGTGATGTCATTGCTGCACGGAACATGTAGCCATGTCGCATTGTGCACTACCCGTGGGTCCGCGCTGCGCTCGGACGCGTCGATTGTAGGGTGGGTGGAGCGCAGCGCACCCCACCATTACGTGACGTTTGACCATGGTGGGTTGTCACCCACCCTGCCTCTCGTACCTTGGTACAGCTAGCCACCGACAGCGCCCAGTTCTAATGTCCGCGCACCCTGCCATTTCAATCAGGGCTTTGCACATTCTCTGGGAGGGGATCATGCGCAACATCATCATCGGGCTGGTTGGAAGCCTACTGTTGCCGGTAGCGGCCATCGCAGCGTGCGTCGACAATGTGGTACTGGTGCACGGCAATGCCGGCCAGCCGTCGGACTTCAACAATACCTACAACACGCTGATCGCGCGTGGCTACACCGCCGCGCAGATCTATCGGCCCAGTTGGGGCAGCAAGGTCTGCGCTGCCTGCAATGACCATAACGGTTCCGAAGAAACGCCCGTCGAGAACGCGCTGATCGATGCGATTGCCACATCGTGCACCGGCAAGGTCGATGTGATCGGCCATTCAATGGGTGTCACGCTGGCGGCACATCAGATCGACAGACTGGCACTCACACCGTATATCGAAGCCTTCGTCGGCATCGCTGGCGCTTATCGCGGACTCTGGTCCTGCGGCAGCTATCCGTTCAACGTCATCACCTCGACCTGCAGCTATTGGGGCCTCTCGGTCGGCAGCCCATTGCTCAACAGCCTGGCCGGAAAGAAGCCCGGCGCACGCGCCTACTCCATCAAGTCCTGGTCCGACCAGATCGTCTGCTCTACCGGCTTCTGCACCGTAGGGGGCGTTCACTCATCCACCGTGCCTGGCGAGAATGCCAGCCATACCTACGTGCTGGGCCATTTCACGCTGCAATCCAACACTGCCGGCAAGCAGGCCGATCTGATTCGCTGATCGCAGGATGCTCTTGTGGAGCGGGTCTTGTACCCGCTCGCTCGTGATCTTATGCATTTGGAACGAAAATCAAGGGCGCGCGGGTACAAGACCCGCACCTACGACCGAAGGAAGTCCCTTGCGGATGACCGAAGGGCTCTCAACAGCGGAGCTGGTCAATCCCTTGGGACAACGGCCGCAGCATAAGAACCGGTACGTCGAATCGTTCCTTAGTTCAGCACACCCAGCCCGGTAGCATTGGTCAGCGCCAGCGGGCGCTGATCCAGCGGCGCATCGCCGATTTCCGGATGCATCTTCCGGCGTGCCGCTACGATTGCCAGAAGTTCATCGCGGGTGCGGTAAAATCTGATGGGCACAAGTACTCGCGCGGCCACTGGTTGACCATCGACACGCTCCAGATTGAACAGCCATTTCCGGGCGGCCACCTTGGCCATGGACTCAAAGCGCGCGCCGTTGCTACCGTTTTCGGGCACGACGACATAGTGCGTCTGTACGTCGGTCACCGTGCCATCGATGCCGATGTCGACAACCAGCAGGACCTCGGCAGCGCGGCCGCGGCTGGACAGACCCAGCGTCGGATAATTCGGCTTGACCAATTTTTCGAACTCCGGCCCGTGCCCGGCGTAGCGAGTGGTAATCGTGGTACCGGAGTCACCGGATTTGCGCGTCAGCTCGTCGATGAAATTCATGGTGGTTTCGGCGGAAACCGGCTGCCCTTTTTTCTGCGCAGGATTGAGTTCAAGTTCGCGCACCGCCCGATCCAGATGCGCAACGATGTGCGGATCAAACTCGCCGCGCACCTGAACATCTTCGACATCACCGCTGGCGGCTACTTTGACGCGGGCGCTGATTTCGAAGCGCTGAACCCTTTCGTCCGACTCGGCGGACAGCAAGGAAAAACTCGACAGTGCCCCCAGCCACAGCGCAGCTGCGCGACCGATATACCGTTTCATGCGTTGCTCCAATAACAGGGGTGTTATCCGTAACGCGTAAATTCGAGCAAAATCACCTCAGATATTTGGCGCCATATTACGCTTATTGTGGAAGTCACACCCGACTCTAGGGAACCTCTGAATAAATCACCATTTCGACTTCGCCCTACAGCTTAGTGTCGCCATACCCTGGCTTTCAACGGCGGAGCCGGTCAAAACCTGCGGTTTCTTTCGCCCCCTGACTCAGGGGGATATCGCGGCTCCGGACCTGTTCGGAGGTTCTCTGGACGAGAAGCAATCGCTCAGGTTTTTGGCGCTTCTGCTGCGGCTCCTGCTCCGGTTTCTTCAGGTTTGCCGCCAAAGAACCACAGTGCGCCACCCACCACCGTCAGCCCACCGCGAATAACCCAACCCACGGTCGGGCCCCAGTTTTCTATCCACATCAACAATTTGAATTCCATACCCAGGAAATACAGCACCGACGAACCCACCCCCATCAGTACCAAAAAGCCCCCAATACTGCGCATGTCCATTGCCTTGCCCCTGTGTTGATCGACGCGCCTGATTAGTTCCCATCCTCAGCCGCAATGTCGCCCGATCTGAGACCGGTAGCGCGCATGGTACGCCCACACTCGAACGGAGGTGGGTCGTGGCGATGAATCAGGTGCAGTTCCAGAAGGGACTGTCGATGGTGGATTTCATGGCGCAGTACGGAACCGAGGCGAAGTGCCGGCGCGTGCTGTTCAAGTCGCGCTGGCCCAAGGGATTCCGGTGTCCAGCATGCTCCGGTCGGCGCTCCAGCCGATTTCAGCGGGAGGGCCAGAGCTACTTCCAGTGCAGTGCCTGCAGGCATCAAACTACGCTGATAAGTGGCACGATGTTCGAGGCGACGAAGTTGCCGTTGAAGACCTGGTTCCTGGCGCTGCACTTGCTGACTTTGACGAAGACGAACATGGCCGCGTTGGAGCTGATGCGCCATCTGGGCGTGGGCTACAGTGCTGCATGGCGGATAAAGCATAAAGTGATGCAGGCGATGACAGAGCGCGAGGAGTCCCGAAAACTCGGGGGTTTTGTGCAGATTGACGACGCCTATCTCGGTGGTGAGCGCAACGGCGGGAAGTCGGGACGCGGCTCGG
>JANMUE010000355.1:0-2415 GCA_031391205.1 Lysobacterales bacterium
GGTCGGCGCCTATGTGCAGCCGGCTATCCGCGGCATTACCACGACGCTGACGTCTGGGCCGGAGGCGAATGTTGCCACCTATCTCGATGGCGTCTATCGCCCGAATACCTTCGCGGCAATCTACGACCTGCCCGACGTGAAACAGATCGAAGTTCTCAAAGGGCCACAAGGCACGCTGTTCGGTCGCAATGCGACCGGTGGCGCCATCTTGATCACCACGCTAAGCCCTGATCTCAATACAACGACGGGCAAGGTGAGTGCTGGTTATGGCAGCTTCGATACGATCAATGCCAACGGCTTCATTAGCGTACCGCTGGTCGCGGATCGGCTGGCGTTCAGCCTCAGCGCCTATCACGATGACGTCAAGGATGGCTGGAAGCGAAACTTGGTCACCGGCCAGAAAAAGGGAGCCGGGATCGAGACTGGCTTGGTCCGGGGTAAGCTGCGCTTCGTGCCAGTCGAGGGCGCAGATTTCACACTGACCGCACTGTACAGCTGGCGCAATGACGACAGCTCCTATCGTGCATCGATTTGGCACGGCAATACCGATCTGGCCGGGACGCCGGGCGTCATCATCCCCAGCCAACCCTGGACCTATGCAGTCGATCCCGACGTGGCCCACGACAGCAGGGCGGAGGATGTCAGCCTGCGTGGCGATATTGAGGTGGGTCCGGGCACGCTGACCACGACCACGGCCTATTCGCACAGTTATGCGGATCTCACCTTCGATGGAGACAATACAGCAAACGGCCTCGGCCTGAACACCACCGACACGGACTATAAGAGCTTCACGCAGGAGCTGGTTTACGCGACCGACCAACTCGGTGCGTTCCGGGCTGTGGGCGGTTTGTTCTTTTTCAATTCTGAAAGCAACAACCAACCCTATTTTCTTCCTGCCATCAGCTACCAGCTTTGGTTCAGGGACAAGGCTACGTCCTACGCCGCGTTCGGTGAGTTGACCTACGACATCACCAGCCAGCTCGCTCTCACTGGTGGATTGCGGTACAGCTGGGAGGAGAAGCAAGGTTCAGTGGCAACAAAATTTGGTCAGCCACCGTTGATTTCACCGCCGCTGAACTTGGTCGGCAAGGAGGACTGGGATGCACTCACACCTCGCCTGACCCTGCTCTACAAAGTGACAGACGATACGAATATTTATGCAACCTACTCGCAGGGCTTCAAGAGCGGCCTGTTCAATACGCCGTTCGCCCAGACGACGCCGATTGATCCGGAAGAGGTGGATGCCTATGAAATCGGCATGAAGAGCGATGTCACGCCCGGCCTGCGCGTGAATGCGGCAGGATTTTATTATGATTACAAAGATTTGCAGGTGCCAGTGCTCGAATCCGTGGGTACAGTCCTGACACAGCGGATCTTTAACGCGGCGTCCGCCGAGATATGGGGTGCCGAGATCAATGTCGATTGGGAAGTTACCCAAGATTTCAGCATGGTCGTCGGCGGCAGTTATCTGCATGCCGAATATAGTTCATTCCCAGTAGCGCAGATCAATGTGCCGGTCGCTGAGCTTCGGCCAGGAAATTCGTGCGCCGAAACGCCAGCGCCCACTTCGGGCCTGTGCAGCGTCCTGACCGACGTCAGCGGCAACCAGATGATCCGCACGCCCGAATGGAGCGGTTCGGTGACCGGGAATTACCACCACGACTTTGCCGCGGGCACGCTGACACTGTCGGGTACGGTCTTTTACTCGTCGGAAGTGTTCTACGAGTTTGGCAACCGAGTGCGGCAGCCGGCCTACGAGAAACTCAACGCGTCTGCTGGCTGGCGTTTCGACAGCGGCGTACAAGTCAGGCTATGGGGACGAAACCTGACCAACCAAGCCGTTCTCACCAGCCTGGTCGGTACCAATTCGTATGACGCAGTCGATTACGAGCGGCCGCGCGAATTCGGCGGGGAAGTCAGTTACAAGTTCTAGCGACGCGCCACCGGCGGTGTATTCGACACCGCCGGTGGTCTTTAGGGCCTGACAAGTAGCGGGCAGATTCTGCTGCGTGCGCGTGGCGCTACAGGCGAATGCCGATCGCCTTGGTTTCGAGAAACTCTTCGATACCCTCGTGACCCCACTCACGACCGACGCCGCTGCACTTGTAACCGCCGAACGGCAAGTCGCCTGTCACCGCCATGCCGCCGTTGATGCTGACGGCGCCGGCGCGGATGCGCTTGGCCATTTTGAGCGCGCGTTCCGTACTGCCGTACACCACGCCACCCAGGCCGTAGATGCTGTCGTTAGTGATACGGATCGCGTCCTCGTCGTCTTCGTAGGGGATCACGGCCAGCACTGGACCGAAGATCTCTTCCTGGGCGATGCGCATGTCATTGGTCACGTCGACGAAGCAGGTCGGTTCGACGAAGAAGCCGCCGCCCAGGTCGGGGCGAGTCTTGCCGCCGGCCAGCAGC
>JANMUE010000356.1:0-3421 GCA_031391205.1 Lysobacterales bacterium
GCATGAAACTCTGGGATGAAGATCAGAAACGTATGGTGGGATTTCCCAAGCGTCGTTCTGCGACTGCCTGACGCCTGCGGGGTTGTAGAGCGGGGCTTGCTCCGCTGCTTTTGATTTGTCTTCTACGTTGAAGAAAGATCAAAGGCAGCGGAGCAAGCCCCGCTCTACAACCCCGCAGGCGTCAGGCAGTCGCAGAACGACGCTTGGGAAATCCCACCATACGTTTCTGATCTTCATCCCAGAGTTTCATGCGCGCGCAACGCAGGCTGGAAATCATCGTCAACCGTGGAGCTTTCTGCAGCATCGGGTTGGATTCAAAACACTCGCGCAATCGGTAGTTGGGGATACGGCTGGCCAGATGATGGATGTGGTGGTAGCCAATATTGCCGGTAAACCAGTGCAGCACTCTGGGCAGATCGAAGAAGGAGCTGCCCATGACCGCCGATTCACCCGAATCCCATTCCGAATCACGACGCCAATAGGCGTTCTCGAACTGGTGCTGCACGTAGAACAGCCATACGCCCAAGGCGCCAGCGATCAGCATGATCGGCAGCTGCACCATCAGAACTTTTTCCCAGCCGATGAAATAACCGAGCAGACCGCCGATGACCACGATCATCAGGTTGTTCCAGAACACGCTGAGCCATTCCCTCTTCCACGACAGCGGCAGATCGAACGGCAGACGATGCTTGATGACAAACTGCCAAAGCGGGCCGACGCCGAGCAACACCGGCGTGCTGCGATAGAGGCGATACATCAATCGGCCCCACCATGACAGCGACTCATACTCACGCAAGGTCAGCGTCGAAATATCACCCAGCTCGCGGTGATCGAGGTTGCCGGAAGTGCCGTGATGAATATTGTGGGTCTTCTTCCAGTACCCATAAGGAAACAACGTGACCAGACCGAGCGCGGCTCCGATCAGGTGATTGAGCTTTTGATTGCCGAGAAACGAACCATGCCCACAATCGTGCTGAATGATGAACAGTCGTACATACAAACCCGAGGTCGGCAACGCCAACAGCAGCGTCCAGCCATAACCCCAGTCGATACTCATCGCCATCAAGGCCCACATGGCCACGAAGGCGGGAAAGGTATTGAGCAGTTGCCAGACCGCGCGCGGCCAGTGTGGTTTGGCAAACGCGGCACACATTTGGCGCAAGGACGATGCAGCGACCGTATCGGTCGTAGAGGTTGTTGAAGTCACAGCTGAGCCCTGTAGAAGGTACCTATATTGTGGGGGCCAGTTGCCCGCGGAGCAATCCCCCACGTTTCATTCGTTTGTTTCATTCTCGTTAAACCGTACAGGTTCGCGGAGACCGCGACAGACGTCTGTACGATCGATCGCGATATAGCCTAATGCAGCGTAATTCGGATGGGCGTCACGCCACCGTCATCACATCGCCTTGAAACGATATTGAAAGGCGCTACTCAACGGTAAACATTCGTCTCGTCCACGCAGCCAGAGCTGGTGCTTGCCTAGCTCATCGCGACGAATCCGGTCGACCGCATCGGCGCGCACGATGACACTGCGGTGCACCTGCCAGAACTTGTGTTCGTCCAATGACTCCAAAAGCTCCTTCAGCGGCGTTCGAATCAATGCCTCGCTGTCAGCAGTCACGACGCGCGTGTATTTGTCCTGCGCCTGGAAATACAGCACCTCGTCGACCGGCACCAGGCGCGTCGTATCACCAACGCTCGCGGTGATCCATCGCAAAGGATCACGCTGGCGGCACTGTGGTTGCAGGTGCTGCCGCAGGCTGTCCAGCACGCCGTCAAGTGTCGCCATGGGCGCGGCCGAGATGCGCTCCTTGAGTCGCTGCACGGCTTCGACCAGGCGATCCGCGCGAATCGGTTTGAGCAGATAATCAATCGCACCCGCCTCGAAGGCTTTGACCGCAAATTCATCATAGGCGGTGGTGAACACGATATGGGTATGTGCTCGAATGGCATGTGCGACTTCAATGCCGTTGACACCGGGCATGCGGATGTCGAGAAAGGCGATCTGCGGCCGGATCACTGCTGCAGTCTCCAGTGCCGCAATGCCGTCGGGGCAGGCATGAATCTTCAATTCGGGCCACAGGCGGATCAATGCAGCGCATAGTGCTTCGCGCTGCGGTGCCTCGTCCTCTGCCACGATGGCCTCAACGGTCAAGCGCTTTGCTCCGGCAACGTGATGCTGGCCAGAGTACCGCCGGCACTTAGACTTTGTATTTCAAGCCGCGCACCATCCTGATAGCGGGTACGCAACTGATCGCGAATATTGGCCAGCCCCAACCCGTCTCCGGGCTTTGCTGCCAGGCCGGCCCCGGTGTCTGCGACTTCAACCCGCAGCTGCGCACCTGTGGCGGTGGTCAGAGTCGTCGCCAACAGGCGTATCGCCCCAGGTCCCGGCTTGGGTTCGATGCCATGCTTGACTGCATTTTCGACCAGCGAAATGAGCATCAGTGGCGGAAACGCCGCGCCGCGCAACGCTTCGGGCAAATCGATCGAATAGCTGAAACGATCGCCCATGCGAATCTGCATCAACGCCAGATAGCTGCGGCAGATTTCAAATTGCTGCGCCAGCGTTGAATGCAGGGCGCCAGTATCCTCACGAATCTTGGGAATGGTGGCGCGCAGATGATCCACCAATGCATCGATGGTCGCTTCCGCACGTGACGGATCCTGTCGCACCAGGGCACGCAGCGACGCCAGCGTGTTGAACAGAAAATGCGGCTCGATCTGCGCCTGCAGCACGCCCAGACGCAGTTCAGAGGATTGCTGTCGCTCACGCAGCTCAGTCAGTTCGCGCTCGCGATCCGCATCTGACCAGCGCTGGCGCTCGTTGAAGTAGGCGCGTAGCGCCAGGCCACCGCCGAGCAAGCCGTAAATTCCCGCGAGCATCAGCAGATTGATCGTGATCAATGCCGGGGTACGCTGTTTCTGCCGATGCGCGATCATGTCGTCGGTCAGCAGTCCCGCCGCTTTCATGCGCGGATCGATGAATTCCTTCTCGATACGATCAGAAACGGTTGCATCGATCGCATAGCTGATGAGAACGCCCGCTAACAGGCCCAGCACCACACCGATGCGTTCGCGCCGTTGCGGCCAGCCACGATGTCGCACCCAGGTCGCGATGCCTGGCCCGGCGCAAGCCATGATCAGAAATGCGATAAAGGTCAGACCGCCCATCGTCAGCGACAACGGCAGGTCTCTGGAGGAGAGCAACATGCCGAGCAACATCAGCATGAAGAACCCGCCGAAGATCAGCGCGAACAACAGCGACCGACGCAAGAGCCAGCGCTTGCTGAATACTGGATAGTTCCGATAGGACAGAAGCCCACCCGCATTGCGCATCACGACTTCAGATGGCAGTGCCTGATCGAGGCGATAGTGGCGATTGCTCATGGTTCCAATGGCACTGGGCTGATCGGGTTGT
>JANMUE010000460.1:0-2585 GCA_031391205.1 Lysobacterales bacterium
CCCCACCCCAACCCTCCCCCGCTTGCGGGGGAGGGGGTCGGCACGGCCGCGATACCAAAGGAATGTACGACAACCGTCATGGCAGCACCCTCAACCTGCCCTCTCCCTGGAGCGAGAGGGGAAGAACAGGCGGAATTGGCAAATTTGGGCATGGCGCTTGCCACCCTTCTGTACGGTCTGTACAGTCGGATTGAAATCCGAGGTAAGGCAGCATGAAATCCATTCGTAGACAAGGCGTCGAAGACGCGCGCAAGAATCTGCCGGCGCTGTTGGAGCAAGCTCATCGTGGTCAGACATTGGTCGTGACCAAGCGCGGCAAACCCTACGCAGCCATTGTTCCAGTCGATCAAGTGGCGCAAAAGAAACCCGGCATGTCGTTGACCGCATTGCGCGGTAGCGGCAAGGGCATGTGGGGCAAGGACAGCACGGCGTGGCTCAAGAAGCTGCGCAAGGAGTGGTAGTTCATGGTGGTGGGCATGCCGGAACGAATTCCCGCAGGCGCGTTGGTGGCCGTCGATGCCGCGCCGATCATTTACTACTTGGAAAATCATCCCAAGCTTGCCGTGCATTTCGCACCATGGTTTGAAGCGGCAGCACAGGGTGAGATTCTTCTGGTCATCTCCACCGTCACCCTGGCCGAAGTAGCCACCGGCCCGCTGCAACACGGTAACGAACTGCTCGCTGCGCAGTATGAGCAAGTGCTTGGCGCGTCGTGTACGGTCTTGCCGGTCACGCAGCAGATCGCCATGCAGGCAGCGCGGCTTCGCGCAGCACATGGTCTGCGCCTGCCGGATGCGATGGTGGTGGCCACGGCCATTGCCTGCGGTGCGCAAGCCTTGCTGACGCATGACAAGGCGTTCGCCAAGATCAAGGAGATTCAGGTGGTGGGGATTTCTCCATAGGATTTTGGTAGGGGCCGGTTTGTAACCGGCCCTCTTGCTGTGTTGAGACGGGCAGGTTTCAAACCTGCCCCTACGAAACAGGGAAGGCGGTTCACGAACCGCCCCTACGAGCGGATCATTCATTTCAACGATCATGGATTACCGCCTTCTTGCTTATCCCCTGCAATCACGGTGAGTTTTTCGCCCATGCGAACCAGATGATCGACTTGCAGGCTCTTGGGCAATGTGTGCGCGATGAACAGAATACTGACGCGGCCTTTCAATGAACTAATCGTGCGACCGAGTTGTTCGGCGGTTTGTGCATCGACGCTGCTGGTGGCTTCGTCAAAGATCAGGACCTTCGGGCCTTTGAGTAGTGCGCGGGCGATGGCAAGACGTTGCCGTTGGCCGCCGGATAACCCAACACCACGTTCGCCGATTTCAGTTTGATAGCCATTGGGTAGCACTTCGATAGCGGTATGGATCTCGGCCATCTTGCAGGCGGCGACCACTTGCTCGAACGATGCATAAGGGTTGGCAAGTTTAAGGTTGTCCAGAATCGTTCCTGAAAAAAGCACGGTCTCTTGAGGAACCACGCCGAAGGTCGTACGTAGTTCATTGGCGGACAGATGCGTGCTGTCGATGCCGTCAATGCGAATGCGGCCTTGCGTCGGTGTGTAAAACCCTTGCAACAGTTTGGCGAAAGTGGATTTGCCGGAACCGGACGGCCCCATGAGGGCAATCAACTGACCGGGCGGCAAGACAAAGTTGAAGTTTTCATAGAGCAGCGGCAGTTGCTCGCCGTAACGGAATGCTAGGCCTTCGACATCGATACGCCCAGCCCCCGCATTCGCGGCACGACGGGGTTTTAGGCTGTAGGGTTCGCTGGGCACATTCATGATGTCGCCGAGGCGAGCAATCGACATGCGGGTCTGTTGCCACTGCTGCCACAACCCCACCATCCGCAGCATGGGCTGGCTGACCCTGCCGGCAAACATCTGGAACGCCACCAACATACCGATGGTTAAATCATTGGTGGTCATCACCAGATACGCACCGATCAACAGGATCAGTGTAGTCATGAGCTGTTCCAGACCATTGGCCCAGATGTTGTAGGTGTTGGCCAGTTGCTTGGTGGCGAAGCCGGCATTTAGATATTCAGCGAGCAAGCCGCGATAGCGCTGGTTGAGCTGCGGCTCGAATTGCAGCGACTTCACCGTCTCGATACCCGCCACATACTCGGTAAGGAAGGCCTGATTGGTCGCGCCGCGTCGGAACTGTTCGTTGAGCCGGTCGCGAAACAGCGGCGCGACGATGAAGCTCATGCCGCTGACCAATAGCAAAATACCCAGCACCAGCAGCGTGAGCGGCACGCTGTACCAGAACATGATGGCAACGAAGATGAGCAGAAACGGTAAGTCGAGCGCCACGGTCACCGCCGCCGAGGCGATGAACTCGCGAATGGTTTCGATGCCTTGCAGGCGGGCTGAGATGACACCGGTAGGCCGATGCTGGAAGTACAGCAGCGGCAAGCGGAACAGTTTGTCGAATACCTGCGAGGCCAGAATGGCATCGATGCGTTGGCCGGTGTGCAAAATCAGGTACTGCCGCACCCACGACAAGCCGCTGTTGAACAGCAGGAACACCGCCATGGCGATACCCAAAGTAATCAAGGTGCTTTTGGTTTGGTGGACCACCACCTTG
>JANMUE010000420.1:0-1118 GCA_031391205.1 Lysobacterales bacterium
GCGGCAAGGTTGTATATTTCATCGGGCTGAACCTGCTGAACGATGCGAATGAGATTAGTTGCATCGGTTAGGTCACCGTAGTGCAGATGCATACGAACACCGCGCTCATGTGGATCCTGATAGAGATGATCAATACGATCCGTATTGAACGAAGACGCACGGCGTTTTATACCGTGAACTTCATATCCCTTGTCGAGCAGAAATTCAGCCAGATATGCGCCATCCTGACCGGTTATCCCAGTAATCAAAGCAACTTTTGCCATCTTCAAAGAACCTCAAGCTACGTCTAATTACTTAAGGAACGTCTGATTTATTCCATATCTGTTATTTCGACCGAAGGGAGAAATCTTGCAAGTGCCTGATGTACAACTTGGTCAAGCAAAGAAGAATTTCTCGCTGCGCTCTAAATGACAATTAATCAGGCCTTCCCTAATCCAAACAACATTAAAAAAGCACTTTCACGGACGGCAAATCCCGCATCTTTTTGTCGAACGTCGCCGTGTACGAACAACCAGCATTTGCATTCTTCGCGGCAATCAAGCAATCGGAAAAATCCGCCGCCGATTCCCTAAAGTACTGAAGCGCACTGGCAACCACCTTCGGCTCCTCGACCGCAAACGCGGGCGTATCCAGCAATCCTTCCAGCCCTTGCACAATTTCCTGACGACTCATTTTGTAGACGCCTTTTAATGCCCAGGTGCATTCCGCAAGTACTACTTGGTTCAGGAAAAATATGCCCGCCGTTTGTTGGTGAGCAACCAAGAACTTCTTGACGACATTTACCTGTACCGGATCGTCGCCCGTCAGGATGCGAAGCACAACGTTTGTATCAAGCCCAATCATTTCCGAGTGCGGTGCTTTCGGGAAATATCGCGCCCAATGCCGCGGTCAATATCTTCTATCGATACAGGCTTTTGCCCCTTGCGTTTAAGGATGCCGACCAAGCTCACAGCGCTTCGGGTGGCCGGCCGTGCGATCAGCGTACCGTCCGGCATGGCCTCAAACCTCAGCCGGTCGCCAGCCTTCAAGTTGAGCTGAGTTCGAACCAGCTTTGGCAGGGTAATCTGGCCTTTGCTGGTGAGTGTTGCGAAGCTCATGGTTTCTTACTCTCATGGGCT
>JANMUE010000457.1:0-1240 GCA_031391205.1 Lysobacterales bacterium
TTGGCGCTGCAACCGAAGCAATCCGCCCCTGCCATTGACTGGCCGAACGATCCGTTGTGCTACGTAATTTTTACCTCTGGTTCGACCGGCAAGCCCAAGGGCGTTCAAGTGCGTCACGCGAGCCTCGGCAACTTGCTGGACAGCATGCAGAGCCTCCTGCAGCTCAGCCCGGATGATCGCTGGCTGGCCTTGGCCACCGTGTCATTCGACATCTCTGTGCTGGAACTCTTGTTGCCACTCTGCTGTGGCGCCCGCACGGTTATTGCCACGCGCATGCAGGCAATGGACCCTTACGCGCTGGCACAACTACTATCGGCTCACGAAATCACGGTCATGCAAGCCACACCCGCCAGTTGGCGCCTGCTGCAAACCGTTCCCGCAGTCCGTGATACACCGCGCCCCTGGTTACGTCAGGCAATCTGCGGCGGTGAGGCATGGGGCCGCGATCTGGGAAACTTTCTGCTCAAGATCAGTGGCAAGGCTTGGAACATGTATGGCCCGACCGAGACCACGGTGTGGTCAACAGCATTGCAAATTTCCGAACAGGGCGATATCCATCTGGGGTATCCGATCCAAAATACCCAGCTGTATGTTCTTGACGAGAAACTTCAACAAGTAAAACCGGGTGACACCGGCGAACTGCATATTGGAGGCGATGGACTGGCGCGAGGCTACTTGGATCAGCCTGCGCTAACGGCGCAGCAGTTCATCGCCAATCCATTTGGATTAGGCCGTCTTTACAAGACCGGGGACTGGGTTCGGCTACGTAGCGATGACGGCCTCGATTATGTGGGTCGCACGGACTTTCAGATCAAGCTGTACGGCCATCGCATTGAACTTGGAGAAATAGAACAGGTTCTGGAACAACACCCGGCAGTACACCACGCCGTGGTGATTCCGCATCACGCTGCTGCCGGCACCACCCAACTGCTGGCCTACTATCGCCCACTGACTACGGTCACCGGCACCGAATTGCATCGGCACGCGCGCACATACTTGCCGGAGTACATGATTCCTGCCGCGTTCGTGTGCGTCGAACAATTTCCACTGAGTCCCAGTGGCAAAGTGGACCGGCAAGCATTGCCGGCGCCATCATTATCCGGGTTCACGTCCAGGAACCGCACCGAACCTCGGGACGCGCAGGAGCAGGCGCTGGTTGAAATGTGGAAGCGTGTGCTGGGTGTGGATCACGTGGGGACGGAGGATAATTTTTTTGAGCTGGGCGGTGGCTCATTGAGTG
>JANMUE010000463.1:0-3622 GCA_031391205.1 Lysobacterales bacterium
CCTGTGGTCGGACGCTTTTTGTCTACACGATCCACTCTGGCGAAAGCGTCCGACCACAGGTCGGACCCACAATGTAGGCGTCGTCCCACAACCAAGGTCGCGCCCACGATGCTGCCGACCACTATACTCAGCGACTTCGGGGAAAGCGCCGGCCATCAAATAAAATGAAAAAGACCCAGCTCTATCTGCTTGCCTTGATCATCGCCGCGATCGGTCTGAGCGCGTTCTATTACAAATGGAGGGTGTTGAATTTCCCGATTCGCGCCGCCGAGCAGACCGCCCTCTGGGAAATCCAGGCGCGGGTGCAGTTCCAGGCACGCAAGGGACCCAACAAGGTCACCCTGCAGATCCCGCGCGATCCTCCCGGCTACACCTTGATTGACGAAAAATTCGTTGCCCGCAACTACGGCATGAATATCCAGCCGGGCAAACGCACCCGCGCCGTGCAGTGGCAATACCGCAGCGCGCGCGGCAATCAGGCGTTGTACTACCGGGCCACGGTGTATCGCGATCTGCATCTGGATGATTACGTGGATCCGCCGCCGCGCGAACTCACACCTGCGGTCTACGAAGAGCCCTACCAGACCGCTCGCAGTACTTTGGGGGCACAAGTACGCGAAAAATCCGTAGACTCGGCCTCGTTCGCCGGCGAACTGGTCCGCAGCCTGGACAATGCCAGCAACGATGGCAATGTCGCACTGCTGATGGAAGGCATCGAGACTTCCGAACAACGCGCGCATCTGATCAAGAGCCTGCTTGCCGACCGCAACATTTCATCGCGCGTCATCCACGGCCTGCCCCTGGTGCAAACCGATGCCACAGTTTCATTGATGCCCTTCCTGCAGGTCTGGGATGGTGAAACACAACGCTGGGACACCATCAGCGCCGATACCGGCGTTGAGGGCTGGCCAGAGGACATGTTCCTGTGGAGCATCAGCCAGAAGCCGGTGCTGGAAGTAGAAGACAACCCGCGCGCCCATGTCGAGTTCTCCGTGCAGCGCACGCTCGACGATGCACTCGAAGTCGCCAAGGAGCGTCTCGAAGCCAAGGACAAGAATCTGGTGGCCTATTCGCTGCTGAATCTGCCGCTGCAGACTCAGGACGTCTATCGCATCCTGCTGATGGTGCCGCTGGGTGCGTTTCTGATGCTGCTGCTGCGCAATGTCGTCGGCATCAAGACCTTCGGCACCTTCATGCCGGTGCTGGTGGCGCTGGCGTTCCGCGAGACCAAGCTGGTCACCGGCGTCATCCTGTTCACCACCGTGGTCAGCCTGGGCCTCTTGGTGCGCTTCTATCTGGAAAAATTGCGCCTGCTGCTGGTGCCGCGATTGACGGCAGTGCTGATCCTGGTCGTATTCCTGATGGCGCTGGTCTCGGTGGTCAGCAACAAGCTCGGCATTGATCAGGGCCTGTCGATCGCGCTGTTCCCGATCGTGATCATGACCATGACTATCGAGCGCATGTCGATCGCCTGGGAAGAACGCGGCGGCGCCTTCGCGCTCAAGGAAGGCATTGGCACGTTGATCGTCGCCGTGCTGGCCTATCTGGTGATGAGCATCGCTTGGCTGGAACACGTGATCTTCGTATTTCCCGAGCTGCTGCTCGTGCTGTTCGCTTTGACCCTGTTGATTGGCCGTTACTCGGGTTACCGCATCAGCGAGCTGTTCCGCTTCCGCGCGCTCGCCGCCGATCCGGTGGAGCCGGTGCCGAAGGTGGAGCCAGCACCCAAGAAGGCCGATTGAGCCATGTTCAATCCCTTCACCATCGCCAAGCGTCTACGTGCGATCGGCCTGACCGGCATCGGTCAGCGCAATGCCGAGTTCGTGCTGATGTACAACCAGCGCCGCAACTATCCGCGCGTCGATGACAAGCTGATTACCAAGAAGCTGGCAATTGCAGCGGGACTGCCCGTACCGCAGCTGTATGCAGTGGTGCGCGAAGAGCACGAAATCGAAGAGCTGCACGAGAAGATCAAGGACCGTGAAAGTTTCGTGGTCAAGCCTGCGCATGGTTCCGGGGGCGACGGCATCCTGGTCATCACCGGTCGGCGTGGCGACAAATACCGGCGCTCCAGCGGCGCGCTGCTGGCGCGCGAAGAGTTCGACCACCACATTTCCAACATGCTGTCCGGGTTGTTCTCACTGGGCGGCCAGCCCGATCATGTGCTGGTCGAATACTGTGTGCAATTCGATCCGATCTTCGACAACGTCAGCTACAAGGGCGTGCCGGATGTGCGTATCATCAGCTTTCTCGGCTATCCGATCATGTCGATGATCCGCCTGCCGACGCGCATGTCCGATGGCAAGGCCAATCTGCATCAGGGCGCCATTGGTGTCGGCATCGACATCCCCACCGGCGTCACCCGGCGCGGCGTCTGGGGGCGTGAAATCATCAAGGAACACCCGGATACCGAAAGCACCATCGTCGGCCTGACCATTCCGCATTGGGATGATCTGCTGATGATTGCGGCGCAGTCCTACGAACTGGTCGAGCTCGGCTACGTCGGCGTGGACATAGTGCTTGATAAACATCTGGGCCCCCTGGTGCTGGAACTCAATGCCCGTCCTGGCCTCGCCATTCAGATGGCCAACGGCAATGGCCTGTTGCATCGTTTGCGCAAGGTGCAGGAAATGGAGACCGCCGGAACGCTGTCCAAAGATCCGGCCGAGCGTGTGGCCTTCTCCAAGGCCAACTTTCCGACGCTGTAGGGTGTGCCGCACATACAGCTGCGGGTCGCGTCACAATAATTGGCATGGCGTCGAACCGATGATCCAGGCGACTCATCGGACCGCCTCCACGCCTGAGCAGAGGCCGCCTGTGGGGTTTGACCAAATTTGGCGGATTGCGGTCGAAGTTGATCCCGCCCGCAGGCCCGTAGTGTTATTAATTCGTTGTCGCAGGGGTGTCGGAATAACGAAAGCAGACCGGGAGGGTGACGGTGAGTTCCGTATTTGCGTCTGGGCAGTGATTTCAGGCACCGCGGCGGTTAAGCTCTGGAGTTGCACAATTCAAACAGGCGACAGTTGTCGCCTGCATGGGCGGGCGCTACGCTCTCGCCCCCTTTGCGTCCGGGATCGGATGCAGTCAATAAGCTTGTGGAGGGTAGGGTCATGACTTCGAAGAACTTGCATTTGCTTCAGTTGCTGGCGGTGCTGTCTTTTGCCGCGCTGCTGGTCGCCAGCGACTGCGCGCTCGCTCAGGGCGTGGGAAACCGTCCTGATGGCGGCCAGAGCACTTCGACGATGGCCGGCCGCAACTCCAAGAACAAGAAAGAAAAAGCCGCCAAGGAAGCCAAGAAGGGCAAGGCCGAAGTCGCGTTCCCCAAGAGCACGCGCAATGAACCCGATTTCAAGATGTCGGCCAAGCTCGGCAAAAAGGTCCAGCTGGGGCTTGATGCGCTGAACGAAGAAAACTTCGACGAGGCCGAACAGACCTTCAACGAGATCATCGCCGCACCCAAGGTCATGGCCAGCGAGAAGGCCACGGCGCTGCAGGGGCTGGCCAACATTGCTTATGAACGCGATGAAGATTCGCTCAAGGCAATCGAATACAACATTAAAGCGATCGAAGCAGATGCCCTGCCCAATGACCGGCATTTTGGCCTGATGCTGCTCAATGCCCA